>DRGV01000063.1 GCA_011049955.1 bacterium | reverse complement strand
GGTAAAGGCTTGACCACCTACTGTCAGGAATATCTCATGTCCTATATCGGTCAGGGGGTAGTCATCGACCTGCGCAATGACCTCTACCGCCACACCTCCTCACTTTCCTTAGATTATTTTACTGAGAGACGCTCTGGTGAGATCATCTCCCGTCTCACCTATGATACGGGAGCCGTCCAGAGCTCAATTACCAGTGGCCTGAGGAATCTCCTCCTCCAGCCATTCAATATCATCGTCTGTCTCTTTATAGCCTTTGCCATCAGGTGGCAGATGACCTTAGTCTACCTTGCGGTTATTCCCTTCATCGCCCTGCCCGTCTCTCGTCTGGGAAGGAGGATTAGAAAACTCACCACTCGCTCCCAGGAGAAGATGGCCAATGTCTACTCCGGTTTACAGGAAACGGTGTCCGGGATCCACATCGTCCAGGCCTTCTCTATGGAAGAGAAGGAGAACGAGAGATTCAGAAAAGAGAATAAGAGTCTGTTCAGGACTCTCATGAAGTGGGCCAGGAGGGATGCTCTAATCTCCCCTTTAACAGAACTTTTCGCTGTTCTGGGCATTGTGGTCATCGCCTGGTATGGATGTATGCAGGTTATAAAGGGATTCATCTCCTGGCCACTCTTTGTACTCTTCATCGCTGCCCTGGGTTCTTTGGCCCAGCCCATGAAGAGGCTTTCCAAGGTGAATGCCGAGATTCAGCAGGGCTTAGCAGCGGCAGAGAGGGTCTTCAGAGTCCTGGATACCGAACCTACTGTCAAGGAGGCAGAGGATGCCAAGGAACTACCTGAGATAAAAGAGAGTGTTGAATTCAAAGGGGTCGATTTCTCTTATGAAAAGGAGGAGATTCTAAAGGATATTAATTTTGAAGCCAAAGTGGGAGAGATCATTGCTTTAGTCGGCCCAACCGGAGTAGGAAAGACCACTTTGGTAAACCTCATCCCTCGCTTCTACGACCCCACAAAAGGAAGGATTAGCATAGATGGAGAAGATATTAAGAACGCAACCCTCAAATCCCTAAGGGGCCAGATTGGGATTGTTACTCAGGAGACCTTCTTATTCAATGATACCATGGGGAATAACATCACCTATGGAAAATTAGAGGCCGGCGAGGAAGAGATTACTAAAGCAGCTAAGGCAGCCAATGCCCATGACTTCATCATGGCCACGGTGAAGGGCTACGACACCATCGTCGGAGAGAGGGGGGTGAAGCTGTCTGGAGGGGAGAGGCAGAGATTAGCCATTGCTCGAGCCATATTGAAGAATCCCCCCATCCTTATCTTAGATGAGGCCACCAGCGCCCTGGATAGTGAATCAGAGAGACTGGTTCAAGAGGCTCTGGATAAACTTATGAAGGGAAGAACGACCTTCGTCATCGCCCATCGACTATCAACAGTGAGGAATGCAGATAAGATTATTGTCCTGGAGAAGGGAAGAATTGTCCAACAGGGAACACATGAGGATCTCCTCGCTAAAGGTGGACTTTATAAGAGACTCTATGAGATGCAATTCAGGGATCACCGATCCCTGAAGTAACCAGTGTACAGTAAAAATTAAGATACAAAAACCAAGAGACAAGATACAAACAATATTCAATAACCAAGCGCCAATATTTAAACACCAATCTGGCGAAGCCAGAAAGGTTTAGTTATTTGAATTTGGATATTGGGATTTGTTTGGTTATTGTTTCTTGTATCTTGGTATTTGTTCATTAGAATTTCGAAACTGTAAACTGGTTACTGTAAACTCCCGAGCGTTAGCGAGGGGTGAATGAAATTTTCTCCAAGAATAATATCTTTTTTTGGCTGGCTCTTTGTGCTTTTCTTAGGAAAGACATTGAGAATAGAGGCAAGGGGAGAAGAGAATGTCAAAAAGCTTCGTAAAAAGGGAGAGGAGGTTATCTATACCTTCTGGCATGGAAGGATGTTTCTCCCTACCTATCACCTTCGCAGCCAAGGTATCTATGCTCTGGTAAGTAAACATCGGGATGGAGAGTATCTTGCCCGTATCCTTAACCACTTAGGAAGTAGGACCATTCGGGGCTCTACATCGCACGGAGGAGGAAGAGCCCTTCTTCTCATGGCTCGGAAGTTGAAAGAGGGCTTCGATGGCGCCTTTGCTCCCGATGGACCAAGGGGTCCTATCTACAAAGCGAAGTCTGGAATAATTCGTCTTGCCCAGAGGACCCAGATACCCATCATTCCCTTGAGTTCCAATGCCTATAGAAAGAAGGTCTATCTCAATAACTGGAGTAGGTTCATCCTTCCCCGCTTCTTTAGCCGGGGACTAATCATATATGGGGAACCGATTACGGTTCCGCCTAAAGCATCACAAAAGATAATAAAAGAAAAAACCGAGGAGTTGGAAAAAGCCCTAAATAGACTTACCCAGGAAGCAGACAACTACTTTTAAAAAATTTCCAATACCCAATTCCTAATTCCCAATGAAATTCTTAATACCAAAATGTCAAAAGGTTCTTGGAAATTAGACCCTGAGACATTAGACATTTTGTTAGAAATTGGATATTAGTAATTAGAAATTTAACCTGCTTATTTAGGTTTAGATATTAGGATTTCGAATTTTACTGAGTGAAGCGAGGCATATCGGGTGTATTTTCTTTATAGTATCCTGCTATTTTTATTTTTGCTCTTTTCCGGTCCCTATTTCCTTTTTAGAATGATTACTAAAGGGAAATACAAAAAGGGACTGAAGCAGCGTTTGGGATTAACCCCGCCCCGGTACACAGGAGCGGGGTTAATTTCTAAAGTAAAGAGCAAAGATATCATCTGGATTCATGCGGTGAGCGTGGGAGAAGTAATTGCTGCCTCTCCCATAGTAGATGCTATAAGAAAGAGATTCCCGAAATATAGTTTTTTAATTTCTACCGTAACGGATACCGGACAGGATATGGCCAGGAAGACAGTCTCTGATCCCAAGGAGATCATCTACTTTCCTTTAGACTTTAGATGGATTGTCAATAAGGCCCTAAAGAGCATTAAGCCAAAACTTTTCATTATGGTTGAGACCGAGCTCTGGCCCAATTTTATAAGAGAAGCGAAGAGAAGGAAAATTCCTCTGGCAATAGTCAATGGTAGAATCTCACCAGGTTCGTATAAAGGCTATAGAACAATAAAACCTTTCTTAAAAAGAGTACTCTTTAACATCGATCTATTCTGCATGCAGTCTGAATTGGATGAGAAGCGAATCATCTCTTTAGGGGCTCCAAAAGAAAGAGTCCATGTTACAGGCAATGTCAAGTTCGATGGACTGCAGACTGAAGTTTCAGATAAGGAAAGGTTGGCTGAAGAACTAAGGATTTCTTCACAGGATTTGGTTCTGGTTGCGGGAAGCACTCATTCCGGGGAAGAAGAGATCATCTTAGATATTTATCAGAAGGCAAGGGAAGAATACCCAAACCTAAGACTCATTCTCGCTCCCCGCCACCCAGAGCGCATTCCAGAAGTCGAGTCCTTATGTAAAAATAGAAATCTTTCTTATATCCGTCGGAGCCAATTATCCAACATCCAGCCGCCAAAGGCGAGCCGCGCCAAGGGCGGGGATCAAGGATCCAGGATCAAGATTATTCTCCTTGACACTATTGGTGAATTAGCAAAGGTTTATTCTTTGGCAACCATTGTCTTTGTGGGAGGAAGCTTGGTTCCTGTTGGGGGGCACAATATCTTGGAGCCTGCTACCCTGGGCAAGGTACCCCTCTTCGGCCCTTATATGCACAATTTCGTGGAGAGTGCTCGATTACTTATAGAAGGAAAGGGAGGAATCCAGGCCAGGGATAGGGAAGAACTATTAGAAAATATTTTAGACCTCTTAAAAAACCCTGAAAAAAAAGAGAAGACAGGAAAAAGCGCTCAGGAAATTGTTAAGAAACATCAGGGAGCCGCAGAGAGAACAGTGGAACTGATAGGAAAATTATGGGAGTGAAAAAGGTGAAAAGGTGGATCAAACATAATGTAGGATGGGTAGTGCTTAAGATGATTATTGCTCTGATAAATATTTTACCCTTAAGGATAATGTATGGCCTGGCAAATGGTCTGGCTGGGTTGGCTTGGATACTGAGGGTTAGGCGTCAAATAGTCTTTAATAATCTTAATCGCGCTTTCGGAAGAGAGAAAGATCCCCAGGAAATTAGAGCCATTGCCCGGGAAACCTACCGCAATATTGCTAAAAACATCTGTGAGCTGTTACGCGTCTTTAAATTCTCCCAGGCAGAGATCGATAAAATGTTTACTATCCAGGGAAGAGAATATTTAGATGCTGCTCTGGCTCGGGGACAAGGGGTGATTGGACTCTCTGCCCATTTAGGTAATTTTCCTTTAATGGGCGCTAAATTGGTTCAGGAAGGTTATCCCTGCGCCTCTTTCATTCATGGAGCAAATGAGGCGAGAGTTGTAAGACTCTTCTTCGATATTGGGCACCGCTTAGGAATTAACCTTATACCCGTCTCTCCTTCTCATGCTTCAGTTCGCCAATCCTTAAAGTGGCTAAGAGAGAATAAGGTTCTCTGCATCCAGGCAGACCGTAATTCTCCTCAAGGGGTCTTTGTCGATTTTTTTGGTTATCCAGTAGCAACTCCCATTGGACCAGTAGTATTGGCTAAGAGAACTGGGGCTACTGTCCTGCCTATGTTCGTTGTTAGAGAGGTAAATAATAAGAAAGCCTTGCCGCAAAGCGGCAAGAACCTTGTTAATCGGGCTTCCTTAGTAGAGGGGGCAAGCGAAGCGCGCCCTCATAATAAGAAAGCCTTGCCGCAAAGCGGCAAGAACCTTGTTATTCAGGCTTCCTTAGTAGAGGGGGCAAGCGAAGCGCGCCCTCATAATAAACACAGAATTATCTTTGGACCTCCAGTGGAATTGGAAGTAACAGGTAATAAAGAAAAAGATATTTTGGTAAATAGTGCTAAGTTTACTAAAATTATTGAATCCTACATCAGAAGATATCCCGAGCAATGGCTCTGGACCTATAAACGCTGGAAGACGAAACCAAAAAAACAGGGGGAACAGGGAGCAGTAAATTCCAAATAACAAATTCCAAATTCAAATTACCAAATGTCCAAAACTATACAGTTTCGGTCATTGGGATTTTGAACATTGTATATTGTTTGTGATTTGTGATTTGGTGCTTGTGATTTAAGGATTTTCGTACTATTCCCTCCTAATCCCGGTAAGGATGTTAGATGAGAAGACGACTGATTAAGAGAGAATGGAAGTACTGGATTATCTATAGAATCCTTTTAAAATCTGCCATCTGGCTAATAAATGTGATGTCCTGGAGGATGGCCTATTCTTTTGCCCGGGGAATGGCCAGATTTGCCTGGCTCATCAGATTCTACCACCAAACGGTCTTCAAGAACCTAAACCTCGCCTTTGGGAAAGAGAAATCTCAAGAAGAATTAAAGAGGATTGCTAGGGGGGCCTACCATAACTTAACAAGATACGGCGTAGAGGTACTCCGCTGTTATCGTCTTTCCCAAGAAACCAGTGATCACATGTTCACCATAGAGGGAAAGGAGAATCTGGACAGAGCCTTAGCCAAGGGCAAGGGAGTGATGACCATCTCGGGCCATATAGGGAACTTCATGCTCCTGGGTATTAAACTGGTCCAGGAAGGTTATCCCCTCAGTGTTCTCTATCGAGAAGTCCGGGACAAGAAGGTAGCCCGACTCATTAAGGATATGCAGAGAAGAGTGAACATCCATTCCATTCCTGCCCTGCCTGCCCATAGAGCGGTAAAGGAATCATTAAGATGGCTAAGGAAGAATAAAATCCTCTATCTTCAGCAGGATAGGAACTTCTTTGAGGATAAGGGAGCCATCTGGGTGAACTTCTTTGGCCAACCAGTGCCCACTGCCCCCGGGACGGTTATCTTGGCAAAGAGGAGTGGTGCCACCCTCCTTCCCATGTTTATTATACGAAAGAAAGGGAACGAGGGGTATACCATAGTCATCGATCCTCCAGTAGAGTTAGAACTGACGGGAGATAAGGAGAAGGATATCTTGATCAATACCCAGAAGTTTACCGACATTATTGAGGATTATGTGAGAAAGTATCCTTCCCAATATTTCTGGATCTATAAGAGATGGCGGGGTACCCTGCGTAAGTTGGAGGAGATCCGTGCTGAAAAAATTGCGAAAGAAAATAAGGCATAGCTTTGGAGGAATTGCTTTGTATAGCATCCTTCTTCCCATAAAGATTCTTCCCCTTAATCTCCTTTTCTGGGGAGGGAGATGTATTGGTCGTGTGGCTTATTATATTGACGGGAAGCATCGTCGGCTAAGTCTGGAGAATATCAGAATGGCCCTGGGGAAAGAAAAATCTCCTCAGGAACTAAAGAGAATAATAAAAGAGAACTATTGCCACATTGCTCAAAGCGGATTCGAGATGCTTCGAGCATTGGAGTATGGAAAGAGGTATGCCCATCTCCTGGCTATAGAGGGAAAGGAGAACTTAGATAGGGCCTTAGCTAAAGGAAAAGGGGCAATTGGAATTATGGGCCATATCGGAAATATCACTCTTCTCTTGCGCAAGATAGCCAACGAAGGCTATCCAGCGAGCGTCATAGCCAAGGACCCCAAGGATGAGTTGGTGGCCCGGTTCATGCAGGAGCTGCGCGATCGTTCAAATATGGGAACCGTTCCTCCTAAGCCGAAGAGCCTGGTAGCTAAGAGATCCTTAACCTCCCTAAAAAGAGGGGAACTTCTCATTATTCCCATTGATCAGAATGCCGGGAAGGAAGGAATCTTCGTTGATTTCTTTGGGAGACCAGCCTCCACTCCTGCTGGCCCAGTGATCTTTGCCCAGAGGACCGGGGCTCCTCTGGTTCCTATGTATATTATTAGAGAAGGAAGAAAGAGGCATCGGTTGATCATAGAGGCCGAGATTCCGTTAGTTAATACTGAAAATAAAGAAGAAGATTTGATAACCAATACTCAAAGACTTACCCGGGTCATCGAGAGGTATGTTCGAAAGTATCCTTCTCAGTGGTGGTGGATGCATAATAGGTGGAAGAGCCAGCCACCCCAAAAGATAGGGGTGAGCAGGGAGCAGTAAATTCCAAATTCAAATTACCAAATGTCCAAAACTATACAGTTTCGGTCATTGGAATTTTGAACATTGTATATTGTTTGTGATTTGTGATTTGGTGCTTGTGATTTAAGGATTTCCATAGTATTCCCTTCCAACCCCTGAAGGACGTTAAATGGAGAAGTATTTACTGAGTGTTATTTTAGATGAGAGAAAAGGTCTTTTTACCTCCCTCTTGCGTCCTATTCTTTTAGTCCTATCCGGGATATACTATTTAGTCCTTAAAATTATTCAACTTCTGTATAAGTTAAAAATTTTGAGAAAAGTAAGATTGAAAGCAAGGGTGATTAGTGTGGGTAACTTGACTGTAGGAGGAACGGGGAAGACTCCAGCAGTTGAGAGAATAGCAGGACTTCTTCAGAAGAGAGGAAGAAGGGTAGCTATACTGAGTAGGGGATACAAATCGCAGGTCGCAGGTCGCAGGTCGCAGGTCGCAGCAGTAAGTGATGGGAAGGAGATTCTATTGTCAGCGAGAGAGGCTGGGGATGAGCCCTATCTCTTGGCTCAGAATTTATCCGGAGTCCCAATTATTGTAGGAAAAGACCGCATAAAAAGCGGGGATTACTCTTTAGCTAATTTTGATACAGAGGCTTTTATCCTGGACGATGGCTTCCAATACCAGAGGTTGGAGCGTAATCTGGATATTTTGCTCATCAATAGCCTCAATCCCTTTGGCAACGGGCATCTTCTACCGAGAGGGACCCTGAGGGAGCCATTAAGGAGTCTCAAGAGGGCCGACCTCTTCATCCTGACCAGAACCGATCAAGCAGGAAATTTAGCGGGCCTGAGGGAGAGAATAAGAAGTATTAACCTCGTTGCCCCCATTCTGGAGAGCATCCATGCTCCGTGCTACTTAGAAGATTTGAAGAGCAAGAGAAGGCTCGACTTAGAATTTATAGAGAATAAAGAGATTCTTGCTTTATCGAGTATTGCCCACCCAGAATCCTTTGAGAAGACATTAAAGGACCTGAGGGCAATAATTATGAAGAGGCTTCGTTATTCCGATCACTATCTCTATACTAAGGAAGATTTGAAAGAGATTACTAGTAAGGCAAGAGGCTGTCTCATTATTACCACCCAGAAGGACGGGGTACGCCTTGAACCATTATTAGAAAATGAATCCATCCTTGCCTTAAGAATAGAACTAAGGGTTACCAGGGGCCAAGAAGTTCTGGAAAGAATGCTCTAATAAGAAATCCAAAATCCCGCGGGACACAATTTCCAATATCCAATTCCTAATTTCTAATGAAATTCTTAATGCCCAATGCCAGAATGTCAAAGAATTTTTTGGAAATTAGACATTTAGACATTAAACATTTTGTTAGAAATTGGAAATTAGTAATTAGAAATTTAACCTGCCTGTTTCGAATTTTACTTAAGTAGAGATTGCTTATGGAGTATAAGAAAATATTAGTAAAGGGAGTGAACTGGGTAGGGGATGCTGTCTTCATTACTCCTGCCCTATCTGCCCTAAGAAGTGGTTTTCCAAAAGCAAAGATTAGTCTTCTGATTCCAGAAAAGGTAGCCGAGATATATCAGGGAAACCCAGATATTGACGAGTTGGTTGCCTACCAACGAAAAGAGGGGCTAAGAGAGAAGATTGAACTCATCAGAACTTTAAGAAAAAAGAAGTTTGACTTAGGAATCATTATGCAGTCTACCTCTTATGGGCCAGCCGTCCTCTTCTATTTGACAAGGATTCCAGAGAGGGTAGGGTATTCCCATAGTCTACGCAATCTCCTCTTAACCAAGGTAGTTAAACGTTCTAAAGGGACTCAGCACGAGGTAGACTTCTTCTTAGGACTTGTAAAATCCTTGGGAATAAAGGTGGAGAAGAAAAAAGTCTTCATGGCTGAAGATGGGGAGGCCAAGGAATGGGCGGGAAATTTTTTAATCGAAAATGGCTATAAAGAGAACCATCCACTCGTCGGTATCTTCCCAGGTGCCTATTTCGGCCCAGCCAAGAGATGGTTTACTGAGAGATATGCTACCTTAGCAGATCGTTTAATAAAAAATTATAGAGCCAGAGTAATTCTTTTTGGGGAAAAGAACGATTTTCCCCTTGTTCAGAAGTTTATAGATAAGATGACCGTTAATCTAATAAATGCTATAGGAAAGACATCTCTTAAGCAGCTTAGGGCATTAATCGAGAGATGTCACCTCTTTATTACTAATGATAGTGGCCCCTTACAGATCGCCTCCACTACCAAAACGCCCATCATCGCTCTCTTCGGCTCATCTGACCCCAAAAAGACCGGTCCCTGGAGAGATGAGGAATGCACCATCATCTATAAGAAGGTTTCCTGCAGTCCCTGCTTCAAGAGAAAGTGCAAGAAATTGACCTGTTTTGAGGAGATTAGTGTAGAGGATATTCTCCAGATAGCAAAAACATATCTAAGTCGCGAACAATGAACAGTGAACAAAAGAGTAGGAAAGTAGAAGAGAAGAAAGGTAAGAGAGTAGAAATTGGAAGAGGTAAAGGCAAGATAAAAAATACTTTTTTACTTTCCTACTTTGATACTTTCTTACTCCGAGCGAAGCGAGGAAGAGATGGCTAAGCTTTCAGTAATGATTATTACCAAGAATGAAGAAGATAACATAAGGGATTGTCTAGAGAGTGTGAAGTGGGCGGATGAGATTGTCATCCTTGATTCCTTTTCCCATGATAGAACAGTAGAGATTGCCAAAGAATATACGGATAAAATATTCCAGAAGAAATGGATAGGGTATGGAGGGCAGAAGAACCTTGCTTTGGAGAAAGCGACTGGAGAATGGGTATTGAATATCGATGCCGATGAGCGGGTTACCAAGGAACTGGCCAGAGAGATAAGAGAGGCCATTCAAAAAAAGCAGTACGATGGCTATTATATTTCCAATAAGGCCTACTTCTTAGGGAAGTGGATGAGACGCTCTGGCTGGTACCCGGACTATCACTTGAGGCTCTTTAAAAAAGAAAGAGGCAGGTTTAATGAACGGATGGTTCATGAGGCGGTCCAGGTAGAGGGTAAGAAAGATTATCTTAAAGGCTCAATAGAGCATTTCACTGCCAAGTCCATAGGGGAATATCTACGCCGTTTAGATAAATATGCTAAATTAACCATAGAAGAGAAGGAAGGAAGGGCAGGATGGCATCAGATATTCTTTCATCCTCCCTTTACCTTCTTCAAGATGTATATTATAAAAAAGGGCTTCTTGGATGGTATTCATGGTCTGATTTTAGCCCTCTGTCATTCCTATTATACCTTTAATAAGTATGCCCGACTTTGGGAAAAGCAATTAACAATTAACAATGAACATTGAACAATTGTTACTTGCTTCCGTCTCAGACGGATTACTTGTTACTTCTGAGCGTTAGCGAGGGCGGATGAAAATTCCAGTTCTGATGTATCATATGGTTAGCCCGGGCAAGAAAGAGAAGTATAGGATAAGCCCGGAAAAATTTGCCAGCCAGATGGAGTATCTTTCCAAGAAAGGGTATCAAACTATCTCACCTGATAAACTATTAGAGTTTGTCAACCCCGCCCCGGCACGCAGGAGCGGGGTTAAGGGAGGAAGGGCTCTTCCAGAAAAGCCGGTGCTTCTTACCTTTGATGACGGCTATAAGGATAACTTCACTTATGCCTATCCCATTCTGAAAAAATACAATTTCAAGGCAACCATATTCCTGGTCACCCAATATATGGGTAAGAAGAATGGATGGGGCCAGGAAGATGAGGAGATTCTCTCCTGGGAGGAGATTGGAGAGATGAAGAAAGAGGGCTTTTTCTTTGGCTCTCATACCCACACCCATCCCAATCTCTTAGAACTATCTCGGGATAAAGTATTATCTGAGATTAGGGATTCTAAAAGGATACTGGAGGGAAGACTGAAAGAACTCATTGGGTTCTTTGCTTATCCCTATGGAAAGTTCAATTCTCAAATTGAGAAAATGGTAAAGGAAGCTGGCTATCTGGGGGCCTTCTCTACTCTTCCCGGGAAAAATGGCAGAAATGAAGACCCCTTTCTCTTGCGCCGGATACTCATCCGAGGCTACGATACAAAACTCCATTTTATCCTGAATTTAAAACTGGGAAGAAGCCGAATATAAACTGCAAATTCCAAATAACAAATTACAAATCACAAACAATAAACAATGACCAAAATTACAATGACCAAACTACATAAACGGTCATCCGGTAATCCGGCGATCAGGGACTAGGAGATCCGGGTCTCCGGATATCCGAATTACCCAGTCCCGGATAACCTGATAACCGGGTAGCCTTTTTGGATTTGACTATTTTAAATAGCGGGTAGTGAACGGTGAATAAAAAGGTGGATCTGAGTAAAGTTCAAAGAATACTGGTAATAAAGTTCAAGCACATTGGGGATGTGCTATTAATGGTTCCCACTATCCGGGCCCTGAGAGAAAGGTTCCCCAAAGCCCATATCGCCTGCCTGGTAAATAAGGGGACAGAGGAGATGCTCACCGGAAATCCTCTGATCAATGAGATTTTAACCCTTGATCGTTCCATAAAGAAACTGCCCAAAGTAAGAAAGATTATTGAGAGTCTAGAGTGGGCAAAGAGCATAAGGAATAAGAGGTTCGATTTAGTTGTAGATTTAGGAGAGGGAGATAGGGGGGCAGTAATCTCCTTCGTCAGCGGAGCAAAGATAAGGGCCAGCTTCGACGTTCCCAAAGAAAAAATTACTTTTAAAAACCTTTTTCCTAAATTAAGGTATCTCCTTTTCCACTGGCACTTTAAAGGGAAGGGAACCCTGGGAAGGAAGTTTTTGTTTACCCATCTCGCCCCGCCAAAAGGAATAAGAGAGCATACCATAGAGCATGATTTAAATGTGGTCAGGAACCTGGGGATCGATACCGAGAATAAAGAACTCGAGATATTTGTTTCTGATGAAGACCAAAGAGATATCGAAAGCCTATTAAAGGAGAAGGGAATAGAGAAGGAGGAGATATTAACCATCATCCATCCCGTCTCAAGATGGAGAGAGAAAGAGTGGAAGGACGAAGGATTTGCCCGGGCCTGCGACTACCTCATCGGCAGGCATCATTCCAAAGTAATCTTTACCTCTGGTCCGGGAGAGAGGGAGACAAGAAGAGTAAAAGAGATAATTAGCCTCATGAAAAAGACTCCAGTCGATCTTTCGGGAAAACTCAGCCTAAAACAACTTGCCGCCCTCATTAAGAGAAGCGATTTCTATTTCGGCCTGGATAGCGCCCCCATGCATATCGCCAGCGCTTTAAAAAAACCATTGATCGCCCTCTTCGATCCCACAAGCATCCCAGAATGGGCGCCGAGAGGGACGAACCAGATCGCCCTTTCCATAAGGGCGGGAATCAATGAGATCATCGAGGCATTAGATAAGGAGTTATCTGGCAACATAGGAATTTCAGTGAAACCACAAGATTACACAGATTAACCCCGCCCCTGCGCGCAGGAGTGGGGTTAACCCAGAAAAAAGGTGTAAGGGAAGGAAAAAGGGGAAAGTGGAAAACGGGGAAAGTGAGAAAGTGAGTTCAATGAAAAATGAAAAATTAAACCACAGGTAAACACAGATAGACACAGAAAAGATACTCATAAAATTTTAGTTTTTATACTGTGTTCACCCGTGTTCATCTGTGGTTCCAAAGATAATCTGTGAAAATCTGTGGTTACCTATCTGGAAGGTAAAAATGGCGAAAAGCGACTTCCTAATCCTGAGAAGGGGAAAGTGGAAGATAAGATTAAAGAAGAGATATAAAGACCTTCTTTTTAAGTTAGGTATTGAAGATCCGGATAGTCTATTTGAAAGTATCGAAACTTCAATAAGTAAAAGACGGGGCAAGCGAAGCGCGCCGTCATTTGAGAGGAAAGAAGCAAGACTCTTAGATGATAGCGAGCGTTCAAATATCTTCTCTTTCAGGGTAAACGGAGGAAGGGTTGTTCTAAAAGAGTATAAGCCCCGGGGAATAGGGAAGGCCTGGGTTGACCTCTACCGACCTTCAAAGGCCATGAGAGAGTTTGTGATTGGCAATAGACTCTCGGAGCTGGGGATTCCGGTAGTCGAACCCTTAGCGATTGGAGAGAAGAGAAACTTTCGCTTATTGAAGAAATGTTTTCTAATTACCGAAGAACTCTCTTTAGGCATCAACTTGAGCCTTCATGTAAATAGTCTTCATCCTCCTTTAAATAAGGAAAAGATTAGAGAAAAGAGAAAGTTTATTTCTGAGTTAGCAAAAAGCATCAGAGACATTCATAATAGGGGTTTCACCCATGGAGACTTGAATACCAGCCACATCATGGTAAGAGGAAATAGGTTTTACTATCTCGACTTTGAGAATGCTAGACTTAAAAAGAGGGCCTCGGACTTCAGGTGGATAAAAGACTTAAGCCGACTAAATGAATCTATGCCCCCTTATATTACAAGGACAGATAAGTTAAGGTTCTATAAGGAATATGCTAAGGGAAACAAAGCACAAGAAAGGAAGATGAGAAGATACTTAAAAAGAATTGAGAGGCGAACCCTCAAGAAAACACGATAGCTTGCTGAAAGTTTAAATTACAAATTACAAGCAACAAATTATCCCTCATATACATTCGGGACAGGCAATATCCCGAGCAAAGCGAGGGGCAAACAAATTACAATTACCAAAACCCCAATGACCAAAACATAAGTAACCCCGGGGGTTTGTAATTTCGGACATTGGAATTTGTATATTGTTTGTGATTTGAAATTTGTATATTGGAATTTTCTAATTTCTGAATACTGACTAAGGAGGGGAATATGGATTTAAAAGAAAAAATTATTAGTAAAAAAGCAAAAATTGGGGTCATGGGCCTGGGATATGTTGGCCTTCCCTTGGCCTGCGAGTTTGCCCGGGCAGGATTCAGAGTAACCGGAATAGATACTGATAGAGAAAGAATAAAACGCATCAAAATGGGAAGGCACTATATTGAAGATGTGGGGAGGAAAGGGGTAATTCAACTAATAAAGAAGGGATTTCTGAAACCTACTTTTGATTTTAAAGCCCTCAAGGGACTTGATATAGTCATTATCTGCGTTCCCACTCCCCTGAGGAAGACAAAGGATCCCGATATCTCATACGTTGTCTCTGCTACAAAGAAGATCGCCAAATACTTGAAGAATAATCAGCTGATTATCTTGGAGAGCACTACTTACCCTGGAACTACGCAGGAGGTCATACTTCCCATCCTGAAAGAAACCAGGAAGAGATTTTATCTTGCCTTCTCGCCGGAAAGAATTGATCCAGGCAATAAAGAATATACCTTAAGGAATACCCCCAAGATCGTCTCAGGAATTACTAAAGAGTCTACTCGGATGGCTGAGGCTCTATATAAGGAGATCGTAGATGAGGTTATTATTGTTTCCTCAACTGAGATAGCCGAGATGGTTAAACTCTTAGAGAACACCTTCCGCAGTGTAAATATTGGCTTGGTGAATGAGATGGCTTTGATATGTCATCGGTTGGGCATAGATGTCTGGGAGGTGATCGAGGCCGCTAAGACAAAGCCCTTCGGTTTTATGCCCTTCTATCCCGGTCCGGGATTAGGAGGCCACTGTCTCCCTGTTGATCCCCATTACCTCTCCTGGAAATTAAGGACCCTGGATTTCTATGCCCGCTTCATTGAACTTGCCGGAGAGATCAATAGCAAGATGCCCGAGTTTCTGGTCCAGAGGATAGAAAATGCTCTGAATAAGAAAAAGAAAACCCTCAAAGGTTCAAGGGTCCTAATCTTAGGAGTGGCCTACAAAAGAGATGTCTCAGATACTCGAGAATCACCTGCTCTGGATGTCATCAAGATACTTCAGAAGAAAGGGGCGAAGGTTATTTATCACGATCCTCACGTTCCTAAACTAAGACTGGATGGAAAGGTGCTCAGATCCCAAAAAAAGCCTTCATTAGGAAAAGAGGACTGTGTGGTCATTGTTACCGACCATACTATCTTCAATTATCCTGAGATTGTGAAGAAGGCTAAATTAATTATTGATAGCCGGAATGCCACCAAGGGAATAATGAGCAGAAAGATTGTTAAACTCTAAGGACTCTGAAGATTTTTCCAGGGGCCTCAATCTTTGATAAAAAAGCATTGAACTATGGGGTAAAACGGGCAGGAAAAGGAGGAAGGATGAGAAGAAAGAGATGGTTAAGAATCATTCTAAGTATCATCTTAATCCTTGTTGTTGCTGTTGGGATAATTGTTACTTTGGTTCCCATCTCGCCAAAGATGCTCGCTAAGTTTGGGATCTCTTTGGATGAGGTCTTAGCCCGGGTAGAGATTAAGTTAGGCCGCAAGGTAAGCATAGAAGATTTCCGGCTCTATCTCTTAAGGGGCGGGACACTTGAGAATATCGAGATTGCCAACCATAAGGATTTTTCCAAAACTCCCTTCTTCAAGACAGACAAGATGGTAGTTAAATATGCCCTCCTTCCTCTCATCCACAAGGAACTAGTCATCAAGAAGGTTGTTTTGGTCAAGCCCCAGATCCTCATTGAGAGAGATAAAGAGGGCCAGTGGAGCTTCTCTGACCTTGTAACCACAGACACCTCAGTTCGGAGTTCGGAGTTGGGAGTCCGGAGACCTAATAGTTCGGAGTTCAGAGTTGGGAGTTCGGAGAAAAAATACACTGAACACCGAACTCAAGCCCCGATTACATCGGGGCGTGCTCCAAACTATATATTTTCCCAAGCCTATGCCTCCACTGGAGAAGAGAAGCCAGCAAGGATGGCGGTTACTGTTTCTAGTATTGCCATTCAGAGGGGGAGGATAATCTTTAACGATGAGGTTATTCCTCGGGTTATGAGCATAGAGGACATTGACATCTTAGTAAGTAACATCTCACAAAAGGAGAACGCGGCCTTCGATATCAGCCTCAACATCCCGGAAGAGATGGCCTCTCCCTTAAAGATAAAGGCCTCTCTTAATCCCTTTACCTTGAAGGAAACAAGAGACATAGACGTCAGAATAGATGTTGATGACTTAGATTTGGTCTATTTTGCTCCCTACTATAAATCCTTCCTTCCCGGGAAACTCCAGAGCGCAAAGTTGGATATTGGTTTAGATGTGGGGTTAAGGGGAAAGGATAAAATATCTTCCTCTGGAAAAATTGCTTTAAACGACCTTGTTTTCATCATAACCAGAGGAATTCCTTTGCCCATAGAAGTAGAGAGTTTTTCTATAGACCATAACTTAGTAATCGATCTGGAAAAGAGCGATATTGATATAAGAAGATTGAATGTAAAAATAGAGGAGATATCCCTAAATGCTAAGGGCAAGGTAGAGGACTTCAAAAAGGAAAAGATATTGAGTCTCTCCCTTTATAGTGACCAGATTTCACTGGAGAAAGCAAAAGGCCTTGTCTCTTCCTTTGTTAGGGTGCCCATTCTAAAGGAGATCGAGGTAGAAGGGACCATTGACCTAAAGGTCAATCTAGAAGGAAGATTAAAGGAACTTGAGATAGACGGAGTGCTCAACCTGAATGATGACACCATTAAGTATGCTAAAATCAATCAGCCCTTGAGTAATATAAAGGCAAGCATAAAGTTCAATAAAAGGAATATCGATATTCCCAGACTCTCCGCCAATCTGGGAAGTTCCCGCCTGGTCTTGAAAGGCAAGGTTATTAACTTCAGGAAGCCAGAGTTAGACCTTTTCTTGACCTCGGATAAATTAGTTCTGAATGAACTGGCCAATATCGCTACTAAACCCGGAGTGAAGAAGGGGCCGGCCATAGAAGGACTCGCCTCTATAAATACCAGGATAACTGGCCAGACAAAGAAGATAAATCTTGTTGGAGATATTAGTATTCTCCAGCTCAAGGTTGATAGACTGGAACTGTCAAATACTGACTTGAACTATAGTTTTCAATTGGCCAAAAAGTTACTCACCATCCAATCCCTCAAGACAAATCTCTATCAGGGAAACTTCAGTGCCTCTGGCAGTTTGAATCTATCCAACCCTAAAAAATTGGGATATTCCCTAAAGGCCAATGCTAACGAAATTAACCTAAACGAACTCTTGACTGCCAATACCAATCTGAAAGATAAGTTTTATGGTACGCTCGAGTTGGATTTAGAGATTAAGGGCAAAGGAACGGATAAAGAGGCATTAGAAAAGACCTGGGGAAAGGGCTATCTGAATCTCGCCAAAGGGAAGATTACCGGCATCACTATCCAGAAGGAACTTATTGAATTCTTATTAGGCATCCTCCGGATACCAAAGATAGAAGAGATTCACTATGATAGCCTTTCCGGCCACTTCAATCTGGCCGGAGGAGAAGTAAAGACAAACGACTTCTTATTAGACGGTAAGGAGATAAAAATTTTAGCCTCGGGGAGCTACTTTCTCGATGGAGGATTGGATTTCGATGTCACAGTCAAGCCCACTCCCTTCCTGATCGGGACCTCTCCCATTCCTCCTCATCTGAAGGATGAAAAAGGGAATGTAGTTATCCCCCTTAGAATAACAGGGACTACTCAGAAACCCAAATTCACGCCCAAATGGGAGAAGATGATTGAAGGGGCAATCAAGACCGAGGTAGAGAGGCAATTAGAAAAGGTAGTGGGGAAAGAGGAAGCAGAAGCAATAAAGGAGGTAATTAAGGACATCGGGGATCTCTTTAAGAAGAAAAAAGAGTGACGCAAAAGCGCCGAAAATAAAATAGAAACGCAGAAAAAAATTCTGCGTCTCGGCGATTGTAAAGGAGGGAAAGTCAATGAAGAAACCAATTAAGATTGTAGGGATTATTGTTGGGGTGATTGTTGTCCTTGTTGTTTTGCTTTGCACCATTCCCATCACATCACCGAAACTGAAAGACCTGGCCTTAGCAAAGGTGAAGCCTATCTTAGACCGGGAAGTAACCATTGAGCGAGTGAGGATTGTCCTCTTGCGAGGCATAAGGCTGGATAAGGTGACGGTGGCTAACAAGGAAGGCTTTGCTAAGGAGCCCCTCTTCGAAGGCAAGAGGATTGTGGTCAAGTATGAACTCCTTCCCCTGCTCCGTAGAGAACTGGTCATTAAAAAGGTCATCCTCCTTGAGCCAAAGATTCTTTTGGAGAGGAATAGAAAAGGTGTTTGGAACTTTTCCGGTATAGGAAAAAAAGCAAAGGCAGGGGTCAAGCCAGAGACGAAATCTATTACTAAAAAAGGGGAAGGGGAAAAAAAGGCAAAGAAGGGACTAACCATAACCATCTCTCAAATTGCTATTAAGAAGGGGAAGATTAGCGTTGAAGATAGAAGCAGAGCAGCCCTTAGGTCTTTAAAGACAGGAATCGATTTAAACTCCAGCATTGAGATGAAAGAAGGGTTTGCTTCAAAGGGAAGGATAAGTCTGAATGATTTGACTGCCCAGCTGAACCCCATCACAAAGAAACCCCTGAAAGTCTCTAAACTCGAAATCCCCTATGAGTTCAGAAATGACCTGCTTACTATAGAGAGGCTAAAGGTCTTAACCTGTCAGGGAGAACTGAAAGCAGAAGCAAAGATCGATCTCAAGAAAAGAGAGTATGACTTGAAAGTAAAGATAGAGAAGATGGAAATAAACGACCTCCTCTCCTCCCTTACTACCACTAAAGATATGGTCTATGGAACACTGGCCATTGATTTAGAAATAGAGGCCAAGGGAAAGGGAAAGAGATTGATGAAGAATGCCAAGGGAAAGGGGTTTATAAATCTTACTGAGGGCAGAATAAGTGGTTTGCCTTTACAGAAGAAGTTTTTAAGGCTCCTTTCCACTCTTCTTCCTGTTTCTTCCTTAGTAGAGATTCCCTACAATAGTCTGGGTGGCCACTTCAATTTGGTCAAAGGAAAAGTAAAGACAGAAGACTTCACACTGGATAGCGATCTAATGAAGATATTGGTTCAGGGGACTTACTCCTTGCTGGGCAGCCTCGACTTCGACATTACAGTAAAAACCACCCCCAAACTCATTAAGTCCTCAGATGTCCCGGTTCAGTTGAGGGATGAGGAAGGGAATGCCTCGTTGCCCTTGGAACTAAAGGGAACCATTCAGGATCCCAAGTTTCAGCCCAAATGGGAGAAGGTAATCAAAAAAGCCATAGAGAATACGGTAGGGGAGGAACTGGAAAAAGCAATAGGCAAGGAAGAGGCCGAAGCAGCAAAAGAATTAATTAAAGGCCTGGAAGGGCTTTTTAGGAAAAAAGAGTAAAAACCCAGCTTCAGGCTACAAGTTACAAGCTACAGGCTACAGAAATGTTGAAACGGAGAAACGGAGAAGGGGAGAAACGGAGAAAATCTCCGATTCACCGGCTCACCGATTCACCGATTCCTAAACATGGGGCTTGCGACTTGAGGCTTGCAGCAGCAGCAATTATACGGGTGAGCAATATGGCTCCTTTAAGAAAAGACTTAAAGAGTGGTAAATGGTACTCTGTTGAAGAGAAGAGAGGGAGAAGGAAGAGAAAACCTAAAAGAAGAATAAGAGGTCTGCTCACTCTTGTTATCATTCTTCTTCTCTTCGTTATTCTCTTTATTAATATTAACCCCATAACCTCCTTTACCACAGAACAGATTATTATCTACCAGATAGAAAAGAGAGTAACCTTTAAGGTCTCTTGTGAGAACTTAAAAGCAGACATCTTCACCGACCGAGTAATTATTGAAGGGGTAAAGATGATAAGTTCCAATCAGTTTGGAGAAGAACCCTTCATCTATATCCCGAAGATTGAATTTCGCCTTCGTTATAAACTCCTTCTTCAGAGGAAGATTATCATGGACGATGTTATCTATTACCAGCCGGAAGTCTTTTCAGAGCGTAATGAGGAAGGAAAATGGAACTTTCCAGAGAAGAAGAAGTATAAGAAGAAATACTGGCTCTTTGCCCAGCCAAAGCAGGTGGTAAAGGGAGGTAGGATTACTTTCAAGGATGGTAAGATTTCAAAAGAACCCCTTATTACTGAACTAAGGGATATCGATATTGAGGCCACAGACTTTTCCAATAGAATCCCGGCCGGCGCGAAGTATACTGCTACTGGTCAGATAGTCTCTGGTGGGATGAAGACCCCTTTTTGGCTGGAAGGATCCCAGGATTCCTTTGTTAAGCCCCTTAACTTTGCTTTCCGTCTACAGTTTAAAGATTTAGATCTCCTTCCTTTTGCCCCTTATCAGAGAGAGATCACCTCCTCTAAATTAGTGCGGGGGAGAATGGACCTTGAAACCGAACTCCAATGTGAGAAGAACGAGTTGGATTCTATGAATAGAGTGATATTTAAAAATCTCGAACTCCAACCTCTCCTCGGTGCCGAGCCCTCCCTCGTCAAGGTGATGGGCATGGGTCCCGCTGCTCTGGCTACTGTCCTAAGGGATGACCAGGGAAGAATAAGATTGGATATTCCAGTAAGGGGTGATATTACCGATCCAGACTTTAAAATCGGTTCCGCCCTCTTAAAAGCTCTTATCAGGGCCATTCAGGAGACGATCGTTGGCCCTTTTAGTTCCATAGCAAAGCTGGTCTTTACTAAGGAAGGGATTTCTGAAATCTATCTGCTACCCATCGAGTTTGTCAGGGGAAGCACTAAATTGGCCAAAGGAACGATTACTAAACTGGTGGACCTGTCCCGCCTCTTAATAAAGTATCCCACCGCCCCCCTACACATTGAGGGATATGTCGACCCCTTGAGGGAGAAAGGGTTATGGAGAGGAACCAGTCTGGCCTATAGGAGAGCCAGGAAGGTAGCCGATTACTTAATCAAAGAAGCCAAGATTCCTGAGGAGAAGATTAAATTGAGCACTAAGGAAGAAAAGAAGAAGAAGAGAGTAGAACTCAGGATTGAAGAATAAAATTTTGAATGCATTATACGAATTTTGTCTCTCCGTCAGTCCGTCAATCCATCGGTCTGTCAATTTAGTGACGGATAAGACGGATTCGACGGATGAGACGGACTGACGGACCAAAATGAAAAAGATTTCAGGTAAAGAAAAAGCAAAGGACCAGGCCTTTAAGCTTCTCTCCTACAGACCAAGAAGTATAAAGGAGATTGAGGACAGATTAAAAAAGAAAGACTATTCTTCAAGGGTCATTTCTGAAGTAACCAAGAATCTCAAGAGATTAAAGTTTCTCGATGATAGAGAGTTTGCTCGAATGTGGGTGGAGAATAGAATAAGAACCAAGCCTATGGGAAGATATAGACTTTACCAGGAACTCATCCAGAAGGGGATCGATAGAGAATTAATAGAGAAAACCTTGGGTAACTATCAAGAGGAAGAGGAGATAGAACTGGCTAAAGAACTTATCCGGAGGAAACTGAAGAGGTCTTACCAGAATTTAGATGAGGTAACTACTAAGAGGAGACTCTATGGCTTCTTACAGAGAAGGGGCTTTTCCTACGATACCATCCAGGAAGTGTTAAAAATAATAAAGGAGAAAGCTGAGTGAATACAGGTTGGAAAGCAATTATTATCCTAACGGTGATTCCGCTCATTTTGGCTACCTCTGTCGTTTCTATGGAAAAAGACAAAGTAAATATTAATACTGCTACTATCCAAGAACTTCAGACTTTGTCAAGAATAAGATCTAAGACTGCCCGGAGTATTATTCATTACCGCAATCTTCATGGTCCATTCAGAAGTATTGAAGAGATTATGAATGTCCCAGGAATAGGTGCCAAAGATTTTTATCACTTTAAGGATTTAATCACAATTGGTAAAGAAAGGGCTCTACCTGTTCCTGAAGAAGAAACAAAAGAGCCTTTTACCCTTTATATCAAATCCTACAGTCCAGGTATAGGCGGAACACCTATATCCGAAGTTCCCATAGGTGTGCCTCTTTCAGAAATTCCAAAGGTGAACATCAACACTGCTTCTCAATTTCAATTAGAGATTGTACTCGGCATAGATTCAATCATAGCGCGAAAGATTATCGACTATCGCCCATACCACAAAATTGAAGATATGAGGAAAGTCCCGGGAATTGATAAAAAGACCTTTGATAGAATCAAAGATCGAATTATTGTAAAGGAGCCTCTTGAGAATGAATCCCGTTAGACCTATTTGTCCCGTAGTCATTATTTGTAGAATCACCAATCGGTTTCGGTTTTATAGATATGTCTCGAGAAGGAAGAACGGAGGCCTAACGGGATGAAGGGGAATGAGATAAGGAAGAGGTTCTTAGAGTTCTTTAAAGATAGAGGACATACTATCCAGCCCTCTCGCTCCTTAATCCCTGAGGACCCAACTGTTCTATTGACCATTGCCGGGATGATCCCCTTTAAGCCCATCTTTACTGGAGAAATAAAGTCAGACTTGAAGAGGGTAGTTACTTCTCAGAGGTGCCTGAGAACCAATGATATCGAGAATGTGGGAAAGACTGCCAGGCACCATACCTTCTTTGAGATGCTGGGGAACTTCTCCTTCGGTGATTACGGTAAGAAAGAAACCATAAGATGGGCCTGGGAATTTCTAATAAAAGAGTTAAAGATTCCCAAAGAGAGGCTATGGGTCTCGGTCTATGAGGAGGATGAGGAGGCCTTCGACATCTGGCATAAAGAGGAGAAGGTTAGAAGAGATAGAATTGTAAGATTGGGAAGTGAGCATAACTTCTGGGCCATCGGGCCTACCGGCCCCTGCGGTTCCTGCTCTGAGGTCATCTATGATAGAGGGAAGAAGTATAGTTGCGGCCGACCGACCTGTGGTGTGGGATGCGATTGCGATAGATTCTTAGAGGTCTGGAACCTGGTCTTCATGGAATATAACCGGGACCAGGAAGGAAGATTAAGACCTCTGCCCAGGAAGAACATCGATACTGGAATGGGCTTAGAGAGATTGGCCATGATCTTACAGGAGAAAGAGAATACCTTTGATACTGATTTCTTGAAACCCATCATTGACTATACTGCCTCTCTATCCGGGGTAGGATATGGCCCGGACAGGATAAAGGATTTGGCGCTGCGTATCATTGCAGACCATATGAGAGCCATCGTCTTCTTAATCTATGATGGAGTTTTACCTTCCAATGTGGGAAGGGGATATGTCCTTCGCAGGATTATCCGGAGAGCCCTATCACAGGGAAGGAACCTGGGGCTGGCCAAGCCCTACCTCCATAAGTTAGTTTCCATTGTTATCGACATTATGAAAGAGCCCTATCCAGAACTATCAAAGGATAAAGAACATATGGAAAGGATTGTCCTGGGCGAAGAAAAAAGGTTCCTGGAGACCTTAGAACAAGGGATGAAAGTATTTGATGATCTTCTTATTCATCTATTGAGAGAGAAGAGAAAAGAGATTTCGGGAGAGAAGGCCTTTGAACTATACGATACCTATGGGATACCGATTGATTTAACTCAAGAAGTAGCCGCAGAACATAATCTAACCTTAGATAAGAGAGGATTTGATATGGCCATGGAAGAACAGAAAAAAAGAGGGAGGATGGCCTGGCAGGAGATTGGCCAATCGAGAGTAAAGACCATCTATAATAGATTGGCGAAAGAACTTAAGGCAACAAGATTTAAGGGATATGATAGGACCACTTTGAAAGCAGAGATATTGGCGATTATTAAGACTGATAAAAGAGTGAAGAAAGCAAAGGCAAAAGATGAGATAGATATTATTTTAGATATTACTCCCTTCTATCCCGAGGCCGGTGGCCAGACAGGAGATAGCGGAACGATTACCAAGAGAGGAACCAGGATAGAAGTCCTGGATACCCAGAGGCCATTGCCAGAGATAATCGTCCATCGAGCAAAAATCATTAAGGGAAGTATCAGGAAAGGAGACAAAGTGGAGGCAGGTATCAATATAGGAAAGAGATTGGCCACTACCCGGAATCATACTGCTACCCACCTATTACAGGGAGCATTAAAGAGAGTCTTAGGGAGACACGTAAGGCAGACGGGCTCCTTCGTCTCTTCCGATAGGCTACGCTTCGACCTCACTCACTTTGCTCCTTTGACTGATGAGCAGCTCTCCCGAGTTGAAGAGATGGTCAATGAGAAGATAAGGAAAAATGTTAAAGTAGAAGTCTCTATGATGGACCTTAAGGAAGCAAAGAAGAGAGGAGCCATCTTCTTGGTTGGTGAGAAGTATGGAAAGAGGGTGAGGACAGTTAAAATAGGGGATTTTAGTCTGGAACTCTGTGGGGGAACCCAGGTGGAGGCCACGGGTGAAATCGGCCTATTTAAATTAGTAAGCGAGAGCGGCATTGCCGCTGGGGTAAGAAGGATTGAGGCCCTGACAGGAAAAGGAGCCTGCAGGTTTATGAAGGAGATCTGATACGGCAACCCCAATCCTCTTTTCACCAACGTCCAATCCCATTATTG
>DRGV01000062.1 GCA_011049955.1 bacterium | reverse complement strand
GGTAAAGGTTAGGTGTTTTTCTAAAAAGACCAACAACCTAACCTAATAACCCTTCAGATCCCGAGGATCTTCAGGATCCGAGGGGCCAAACCAACAACCTAACCCTAACCCTTTAACCAAGTGTGCAATGTTTTGTTGGAAATTGCCTGCCCGCCATCGCTACGCTCAGGCGTTAGCAGGCGGGGATATTAGATATTAAAAATTTCGGGTTTATCTATTTTCTATTTTCCCCTACTTACACCTCTGTAATTTTCAGTGCTCTCTGTGGTTAAATATTTGACAATATCCCTTAGGCGGGGAGGTAAGGATGTTTAAAAAAGTAGAGAGAATCCACTTCATTGGCATTGGGGGGGCCGGGATGAGTGGCATGGCCGAGGTCCTATTCAATCTGGGCTATAAGGTAACCGGCTCAGACATTACAGAGAGCCCGGTAACCAGGAGACTTAAAGATTTAGGGATAAAAGTCTATCTCGGCCACAGAGGCTCCCAGATTGGCCCCTGCCATGTAGTGGTTACTTCTAGCGCTATCCCCCTCAATAATCCAGAGGTGAAGGCCGCTATAGCAACTAAGATACCGGTCATCCCCAGGGCGGTGATGCTGGCCGAGCTAATGAGGATGAAGGAAGGGATTGCCATCGCCGGCACCCATGGAAAGACGACCACCACCGCCATGGTGGCCAGGGTATTGGCTAAGGGAGGCCTGGATCCCACATTCGTTATTGGTGGAATACTGAATAGGACGAGAAGTTCGGCCAAGTTGGGTAAAGGGGATTTTCTGGTGGCAGAGGCGGATGAATCGGATGGCTCCTTTCTCCATCTCTCTCCGGCCATGGCAATCGTCACTTCTATCGATAAGGATCACCTGGACTACTATGGCACCCTTTCCAGGCTAAAGGAGACCTTCTTGGAGTTTATCAATAAGGTTCCCTTCTATGGCCTGGCCATACTCTGCTCTGACGATTCCAATATCCGGGATCTCCTTCCTCTGGTAGAGAAGAGGTATCTCACCTATGGCCTAAAGGGATCAGCGGGGCTTATGGCTAAAGGGATAAAGAGAGAGAAGGGAATGGTCACTTTTGAGGTCATCTATCACCAGAAGAACCTGGGAGGAATAACCCTGGGTCTTCCCGGTATCCATAACGTTCAAAATAGCCTGGCGGCTATTGGAGTGGGCCTGGAGCTGGGTATAGACTTTGCTAATATCAGGAAGGCATTGAAGAACCTCAAAGGGGTAGAGAGGAGATTGGAGATCAAGGGGAAGAAAGAATCTATCTTGGTAATCGATGACTATGCCCACCATCCCACAGAGGTGAGGGCGGTGCTCGCCACCATTAAGGGGAGATATCCAAAGAAAAGACTGGTGGGCGTCTTCCAGCCCCATCGCTATACCAGAACCAGGGATCTATTAAAGGAGTTTGCTACCTGTTTTAAAGGACTGGATATTCTGATCCTCACCAAGATCTATCCTGCGGGTGAAAAGCCCATTCCCGGAGTAAAGACCAAGAGCCTGCTTCCCCTCATGGCCAAAAGGAAGAGACCAGAAGTGAGATATATTGCTTCTTTAAATAAAATAGTTGAGCACCTGCTAAAAATATTAAAGCCCAATGATTTAATCCTTACTTTAGGAGCCGGGGATGTCTATTGGGTGGGGGAGGAACTCCTTAGGAAAATCAAAAATCAAAATGACAATGAAAAATGCCCGCCGAAGGCCCGCTTCGCCCGCTCAGCGAGGCGAGCGAGGTCTCGCCCCTCCGGGGCGGACAAAATCAAAAATGAAATTAGAAAAGAGATTCAGAAGATAGTGAAGGGGGAGGTAAGGTTTGATGAGCCGATGAGCAGGCATACCTCCTTTGGCATCGGTGGCCCGGCGGACTGCCTCGTCATTCCCCAAGATATAGAGGATCTAAAAGAGATTATTCTTTTTAGCAGAAAGAGAAGACTTTCCCTAAAAGTAATGGGCCAGGGAACAAACCTCCTGGTTCGGGATAGAGGGATAAGAGGAATAGTAGTAAAATTAGGAAAAGGTTTTGAAGGTGTAAAGTTTTCTAAAAGATTTCTTCTGGCCGGAGCGGGAACGAGACTCTCTGCCCTAATAAAGATGGCGGCCTCCAAAGGATTGGGGGGTTTAGAGTTTACTGTCGGTATCCCGGGAAGTCTGGGTGGGGCCATCGCAACCAATGCTGGGACAGAAGTCTTTTCCATATCTCAGAGGCTTGAAAGTGTCAGGGTGATGACTGGAGAAGGGAAAGTGAAGGACCTAAAAGCCAACGATCTAAACTTTAGCCATCGTCGGTGCCATCTGGAAGAGAACAGCATAATCTTGGATGCTAAGTTGAGATTGGAAAGAATGAGAGAAGATGAGATCCTAAAAAGAATGAATGCTTTCTTAGAAAGGAGAGAAAGGACCCAACCCCTGGGAACAGCCAATGCTGGTTGTATCTTCAAGAATCCAGATCCCCATACTCCAGCCGGTTCCCTCGTTCAAGAGACAGGATTCAAGGGGAAGAGGATAGGGGGGGCCTCTGTCTCCAAGGTCCATGCCAACTTCATTCTCAATCTGAAAAAGGCAAAGGCAGAGGATATTCTGGCCCTTATGGAAGTAATAAAGAAAAAAGTGAAGAGCAGGACAGGAATAGATTTGGAGCCAGAGATTGAGATTTGGGGAGAAGACTAGTGAATAAAGTCCAAAGTCCAAAGTCCAAAGTCCAAAGTCCAAAGTCCAAAGTCCAAAGTCTACGCAAGAAAAAGATAGCGGTTTTGATGGGTGGGACTTCTGCTGAGAGGGAGGTCTCGCTTTCGACCGGGAAGGCCATCTTGGAGGCCCTAAAGAGAAAGGGATTAAAGGTAATTTCCATAGATGTCGATAAGGATATTGCCAAAAGACTCTTAAAAGAGAGAATTAATCTGGCCTTTGTTGCTCTCCATGGAAGGGGAGGGGAGGATGGAACAATACAGGGCCTACTGGAATTATTGGGGATTCCTTATACGGGAAGTGGGGTCCTGGCCAGTGCCTTGGCCCTGAATAAGGCCCAGGCCAAGAAAGTCTTTAAATTCCACGAGCTTCCCGTCCCGAGATTCCAAGTTTTGAAGAAAGAGGATCCAGAATCCAGGATCCAGGATCTAAGATCTTCTCTGCCCCTGGTCATTAAGCCTGCCCAGGAGGGCTCAACCATAGGTCTCTCCATCATCCATGTCAAAAGGGATATAAAAAAGGCCCTGAAGAAGGCCTTCCGCTATGACGAGGAGATTATAATAGAAGAGTATATTGAAGGGAAGGAGGTAACGGTAGGGATAGTAGGGGATGAAGCACTACCGGTCATTGAGATCCGGCCAAAGGATGTCTTCTATACCTATGAGGCAAAGTATATTAAGGGATTGACGGACTTCATCATTCCCGCTCGCTTGTCCAAGAGAGTCTATTCCCGGGTGCAGGAGATTGCTCTTTCTGCCTATCACGCCCTGGGTTGCCGTCACTTCGCCCGGGTAGACATCATAGTAAGTAAGAAGAATAAGCCCTATCTCCTAGAGCTCAATACCATACCGGGTATGACCGCTACCAGCCTTCTTCCCCAGGCAGCAGCAAAAAGGGGAATCAGTTTCGATGATCTGGTATGCAAAATCTTGGAGATGGCACTATAGAAAGGGAGCCCCGAAGGAAAACCTTTGGCTTCCAACGGGGCAGGCAGGTGAGAAAGTGTGAAAGTGGGAAAGTGAGAAAGTACGCCGGTGGAAAAAGGTGTAGAAACTAGTTTAACGTTTTTAAAACTCGTATCGAAACTCATATCAAATAATATAACGCAATATCAAAAATCAAAATGCAAAAATCAAAATGACAATGCAAAATGTAAAATTAAACTTATGCTTACCCCATTAATGTGTATCTATGCTGTGCTAAATCATTTTGATATTTAATATGTCATTTTTATTTTTAATCTTTGATATTTAATTTTATCCGTAGTATGTAGTTTTGATATTTAATCTTTAATATTTGATTTTCTTAAACGTTACGAGCATCAACAACGACAAACTTTTATTAACGACAAACGGCGAATTTGCAAAAGTTGAGTTAATAGAGATGAGAAGATACCGCACTAGAAACCTTAGGATCACCCCCCGGCCCAAGCAGCTTAAAAGAAAAAGAAAAAAGATAAAAAATCTTTTTAAGAACGTCTTTAAATTACTTTTCATCTTAATCATTGTCTCTTCTCTGGGATTTCTGGGGAAGTGGTTCTATGAGTTTCTTCATACCTCTTCGAGTTTTAATATAGAGGAGGTCGATATCCAGGAATTGAATCGGCTGAAGGAGAAAGAGATCCTCGATCTTCTATCCTTAGATCTCCCTCAGAATATATTTCACATCGATCTAAAAAAAGCAAGAGAGAGAATTGAAACCCATCCGCGCATTGCAGAGGCCATCATCCATCGTCGTCCTCCAAAGAGGGTCATCATCCAGATCAGGGAGAGAGAATCCATCGCCCTGATAAATCAAAAGGATTCCTTCCTGGGAGTGGATGCCTCATGCGTTCCTTTCCCACTAATAGAGCCTTTGCAGGAGATCGATCTACCCCTTATCACGGGAATAAGTTCCAGCGAAATAGTCATTGGCGAGGAATCAAATTCTACCAGTCTCAAGATGGCTCTGGACATTTTGAAGGTTATTCTCTCCCTGAAGGGGGACCTCTATAGTCAGGTCTCAGAAATAAATGTGGAAGATGGAATAACCCTCTATACCATAGAGGCTACTCGGGTTCAGATGGGAAGAGAAGACTTCCGGGATCAACTCCTCAATCTCCAGGGGGTGCTCATTCACTTAAGTAAGGAGAAGAGGAGAGCGGAATACATCGATTTGAGATTTAAGAATAAGGTCATTGTCAAACTGAAATAGTTGGTTAGTAGTTAGGACGGCAACTCCGTTGCCTATAGTTGTTAGCAAAAGAGCAAGAAATACTAACAACTAAAGTGAACGAAGTGAACGTGCTAACCAACTAACAAACTAGGCAAGCGAGGAAGAGATGGCGAAAGAAGACTTTGTCGTTGGGCTGGACATTGGAACAACCAAAATCTGTGCCCTTGTAGGGAAAAGAGACCTGGAGGGAAGAGTAGAGATCCTGGGCCTGGGTCTCAGTCCCTCTAAAGGTTTACGCAAAGG
>DRGV01000061.1 GCA_011049955.1 bacterium | reverse complement strand
GCTGTGTATACTCTGGTGAAGATTCCTTTTGACACCCCCTACTTCTCTAGCTATGATAAAAGACAGTGATTCACGGTGACCAGCCAAAGCAGCAGATGGGAGTAGCCAAGAGAGAGTGGAGAATAGTGATGGCTTTTTAACTACAAGAATGAACAAGCCCATCTATGGGATTACTCTCTTCTTTATCCTCGGAATAATCATAGGAAGATACCTCACCTTGCCTTTTCTTCCCCTCTATCTCAGCTTAACTGTTCTTTTTGTCTTAACCTTCCTCCTCTACCTGAAGAAAAAGCAACGATGGGCAAGCTATTCTTTGTTCCTTATCACTCTTCTCATTGGAATAGTCTATTTTCATTATGTCTATTATCCCCATTCTTCTAACCATATTGTAGTTTATGCTCCTTCCGAAGAAAAAGTTACCATAGTAGGTGAAGTTATTAACCGTCCCCAACTTAAAGAAAGAAAGATTCGTTTCACTATCGAAGTCAAGAAAATCATCGAGAATGGACAAGAGAAAAGCACCCAGGGAAGGGTATGGGTGGTAAGCTATTTCCCCCTAGAGAACTACGATTATGGAGATACAGTAAGGCTGGAGGGCAAATTGCGCCTGCCTGAAGGAGCCAGAGAGAAGGGAGCCTTCGATTGGCAACGGTATCTTTCCTACCAGGGGATATGGGTAGAACTTAGCACAGGTAACGTAACGGTAGAAAAAGAAGGAGGAAGTTCTTTAATGAAGTGGGCCTATAAAAGTCGTGATTGGATGGTGAGAGTAATCGAGCATACCCTACCTGAACTACACTCCTCTGTGTTAAAGGGAATCATGCTGGGAGATAAAGAATCTCTTCCTCCCCAAGTACAGGAGAACTTCTTAAGAACCGGAACGGGTCATATCCTGGTAGTAAGTGGTCTTCACGTAGGCCTTATTCTCCTGCTCCTTTTGATCTTATTTAGAGTACTAGCCCTTCCTTCCAGGTTAGCCTTCTTGATTGTTATACCCATCCTGGGCTATTATGTCCTTATTACCGGTCTTCGCCCTCCAGTAATAAGAGCTACTCTGATGGTAATTATAGGGTTGGTCAGTCTGACTATAGGTAGAGATACGCCTCTCTTAGCTATTCTTTCTCTGGCCTGTTTAATCATTTTACTTCTTAACCCTCTTTCTCTTTTTGATGCTAGCTTTAAGCTTTCCTTCCTTGCGGTAGCAGGGATAGTCTATTTCACTCCTTTTCTGGAAATAAGATTGAAGAGATTGCCCCGTTGGCTGAAAAGACCGCTGGCTATTTCCTTATCTGCCCAACTTTTCATACTACCCTTATTGGCATTCTATTTTAATCGACTGCCTCTGATAGGCGTAATCACCAACCTGATTGTCGCCCCTCTCATAACTATTGTTCTAGCCTTGGGATTCCTATCCGTAGCTCTGGGAATGGTAAGTCTAGCATTGGCTCAATGGGTGGCCTATAGTAACTGGCTGACCATCGGCCTTCTTTTAGAGATAACCGATTTTTTTAGCTTTTCTAAGTCTCTCACTTTATCTAACCTGGCTTGCCCTTCCTTTGACTCTTTCCCTTTCTGGATATTATTGGTCTATTATCCAGTCCTGATTAGTCTGCCCCATCTATTCAGAAAATTCAATCCAGAAAAACAGCCATTGTAGCCGCATCTTATTCCACGACTCTATCTATAAGCTGACTTATCCCTGCCTACCTGGTTCGATTTTCACTCCCTGAGATCAAATCTCGAACCTTTCTTGCCCGTGCATGAAAATTTACAAAATGCTGAAAAATGCTAGGATAAGTTCATGCCCTGTCGAGTACCCATTAGAACTATTTCGCTTTCCGTAGGGTTCACTCTCACAGCAGCCGGATAATCTACTGTCCAAGATCGGTGAAATTCAGCAAGACGACCCATAATCCAGTCCGAGTCAAGTGAACCAGGATTAAGGATTAGAAGGGATAAAAGATTAGAGGGTTAAGAAAAGTAAAATATGAAAAAGGGAAAAACTGATAAGAGAGTTGAAGGGAATAGTACATAAAAGAATGCTCAGACAAATAGCGAACGAACTGAAAAGACATGCTCCCTTCACTTCTCTCGGGGCTGTTACAGGAATTATCCTGATGGCTATAATAGTCTTAGGCAATGTTCCCTCTCAAGCTTCGCAGACCTTTTTCTATATCTTACACCCCTTCCATGTTGTTTTGAGTGCACTGGTCACCACAGCTATTTATAAACAACATAGTAAGGGTAAAGTCTGGGCGGTAATTTTGATTGGTTATGTAGGCTCGATTGGCATAGCTACATTAAGTGATGCAGTGATTCCTTACCTGGGAGGACTTTTACTTAACCTAGAAATAGAATTCCATCTGGGTTTCATTGAAAAATGGTGGCTGGTGAATCCCATGGCTTTACTTGGTATTACAATAGGTTATTGGAAACCCAATACTAAATTCCCGCATGCCGGGCACGTATTGCTAAGCACCTGGGCATCGCTCTTCTACTTTACAGCATTCGGGACAGCAAACTGGATTCCTCTACTTCCTTTTATCTTTTTTTTCTTATTTCTGGCGGTTTGGGTTCCTTGCTGTATAAGCGATATAGTATTTCCTCTTTTATTTACAAAAGAGACTACCGATGAAACAGACTTCTAGCAGCCAATAAGTCATCATAGCAACCAGGACTTCTCAAAGATAAATGGCAAGAGAAAAAATAAATCAGTGACGCTTGATCATCTTATCTTAAATACAGAGCCGGCTATTATCTTTCTCGCCTAATATACACATCTTTTGCCATCTCCTCATCCATGGCCACTTGGGTCTGTCCAATCTGCAAAAGATAAGAAGGAAATTTCTGAATTATCTGGACGGGCATTCCCGGTAAGATCCCCATAGCCATCAGCTTCTGAAGTTCCTTATCACTCTTGTTGTGTAAATAGACTATCTTTCCCCTTTGTCCAGCATTCAGCTCAATTAGAGAAGAGACGACGGGAGATATGGTATGGTTGATTTTCCTACAACACCTTCCCCGAGATATACGTTTTCCGTGCGGACAGACCTTGGGATGGCCAAGAAGTGTACAAACACTCTCCTCCACCTCTTTATATAAAAGGTGTTCAAACTTACAGGCTGCTTCATTGATCATTTCTTTTTTTAGATCAAGGACATCAACCAATAACCTCTCGGCAAGGCGGTGACGCCTGACGATACTCCTTGCTTCTTCTCTTCCCTTCTCGGCCAACTGTATCTCATCCCCAGAGATAACGATGTAGCCCAAATGTAAAAGTTCTTTTAGCGGCGGGTCATCTCTGGCT
>DRGV01000060.1 GCA_011049955.1 bacterium | reverse complement strand
GGTAATGGGGCCGGGAAAATTTACCACTTTGAAGACTAAATCTTCTGCCTTTGCCAGTTTAAGAAGTCTCTCAAATTTCGACTATTACCAAAGAGAATGGTATAAAGTATATCTTGGATGGAACGAATTATGATGACCGCAGTGATTTTCGTCCGGGCAGAAGAGCAGCCCGGGAATTTGGGGTGCAGTCTCCCCTTGAGGAGGCAGGGTTTACTAAGGAGGATATCCGCCAATTGTCAAGAGAACTTAACCTCTCCACCTGGAGTAAGCCAGCCCTTGCCTGTCTCGCCTCCCGCTTTCCCTATGGAACGAAGATAACCAGGAAGAATCTTAAAAAGATTGATAAGGCAGAGGAGTTTTTGCGCCGACTGGGGATTAAAGGCAGTTTGAGGGTGAGGCATCACGGCAGTATCGCCAGAATCGAAGTTCGAAAAGAAAATCTTTCCAAACTCTTGAGGTTAAGAAATAAGATTATCTCTAAATTCAAGGACTTGGGATATACTTATGTAACCCTTGACCTGGAAGGATATAGAACAGGGAGTATGAACCCCGCCCCTTCTGATTTGTCTACGCAGGATGTACTTTCCAGAAGGGGTGGGGTGAATGAAGTCCTTAGGAAAGAAGCTGATAAAAAATGAAGAAGATATATCTTGACTACGCGGCCACCACGCCCACAGATTCCCGGGTAGTAAAGGCCATGCTGCCTTTTTTCACTAACTCCTTTGGTAACCCCTCAAGTATCCATTCCTTTGGCCGGGAAGGGAAGAAGGCCATTGAGGAAGCAAGGGATAAGGTGGCTAATCTTATCGGGGCAAAGAGTGAAGAAATTATCTTTACCAGTGGGGGAACCGAGGCGGATAACTTTGCCTTGAAGGGAGTGGCCTCGGCCAATGAGAAGAAAGGGAACCACATCATTACCACGGCCATTGAGCATCATGCGGTCATCGAGACCTGTAAGTTTTTAGAAAAGAGAGGGTTTGAGATAATCTATCTTTCCGTAGATAGAGATGGATTGGTAAGTCCAGAGGATGTCAAGAAAGCCATTACGGATAAGACCATTTTAATCTCTGTGATGCACGCCAATAATGAAATAGGAACTATCGAGCCCATAAAAGAGATTGCAAAAGTAATCCAGGAGGAAAACGACAGGCGAGATTCTTCACTTCGTTCAGAATCGCCCAGTCCTGAGCGTAACGAAGGGCGACAAACGATTAGCAATAAGCAAAGCTTGCTGCTTCGCAGTAAGCGACTCTATTTCCATACCGATGCTGTTCAGACAGCAGGACACCTACCCCTGAATGTGGATGAACTCAACGTGGATCTCTTAAGTATCTCCAGCCATAAGCTCTATGGCCCCCAAGGAGTGGGAGCCCTCTATATCAGGAAGGGCACCAGAATAATCTCCTTCATACACGGGGGCGAACAGGAACGAAGGAGAAGGGCCTCCACAGAGAACGTCCCAGGGATAGTGGGGTTTGGCCGGGCCTGCGGAATCGCTAAAGAGGAGATGGGGGAAGAGGCAAAGCGCCTAATCTCTCTTCGAAATAGACTGATCAAAGGAATCCTGGAGCGGATTGAAGAGGTGCGTTTCAATGGCCACCCCACCCAGAGACTACCCAATAATGTCAACGTGAGCATTGAATTCGTAGAGGGAGAGTCCCTGCTCCTCAATCTGGATCTGGCAGGCATCGCCGCCTCAACCGGCTCTGCCTGCAGTTCATCGACCCTTGAGCCCTCCCATGTCCTATTAGCTATTGGACTATCTCCCGAAATAGCCCACGGCTCCCTGCGATTTACTTTAGGTCGAGGAACCACTAGAGAAGACATAAACTATGTATTGAAAATACTGCCCAAGATTGTTACCAGACTGCGCTCTATGTCCCCACTCTACAGGAAAAAGAAATAAGCAATTAAATGGAAGAAGAAGGAAGAGTAATTAATTTAAAGGGAGATTTAGCAACGGTAGAGATTGAGAGAAAGAATGCCTGTGGAACCTGTCGCGCCTGTGCTTTAGGAGCGGGAAATACTATGATCACAGAAGCAGAGAACTCCTTAGGTGCGAAGATAGGCCAGAGGGTAAGGGTAGAAATATCTTCCCGGGAAATATTGAAAGGCGCTTTTCTAATCTATATCTTTCCTCTTCTGGCCTTAATCTTAGGCATGGTACTTGGTGTAACTATTACTAATCGCTCAAGCTTTAAAGAATCTTCTCAGACCGTAGGCCTCGTCCTGGGATTAGTCTTCTTAGTCCTTTCTTTTATTCTCATCTGGCGTCATAGTAAAAGAGCAAAGGATAGAAGCGCTTATCGTTCTAAAATCATCCAGATAATCACCTAATTTTTTTCTTGACATACCATAGGAGGGTATGGTATCATACAAGAAAGAAGCCGGAAAGATTTATTTATTTTTTACTTGACATACCATAGGAGGGTATGGTATACTTTAAAAGCAAAGATTAAATATCAAAAATCAAAATTAAAAAGATGTGGAGGTATAAATGAAACAAGTAACAACTCACCAAGAACAATTGGTTTTTCTAAAGAGAATTGAGGGCCAAGTTCGCGGCGTTCAGAAGATGATAGAAGAGAAGCGTTATTGTGTAGATATATTAGCTCAGCTTAATTCTGTAGTGGGAGCTATCTATAAAGTAGAAGATGGTATTTTGAGAAAGCACTTAGAAGGGTGTGTGACTAAAGCCTTAATAGGTAAGTCAGAGAGAGAAAAACAAAAGAAACTTAATGAAGTTATGAAGTTAATTCATAAGTTCAGGAAAGGAAACCCTATTGGATAACAGGCCTCTAACTCTGGATAAATTTTTAAATAGGTTGGTAAATTAAGATGGAAAATAAGAAGACGACTCTCAAAATAGGCGGGATGAGCTGTGCTTCCTGTGCCGCTACTATTGAAAAAACCCTTAAGGCGGTGAAGGGAGTATCCGAAGCGGCCGTCAATTTTGCTACCGAGAAGGCCGTGGTAGAGCATGATCCGTCTCAGGCGAAAGAGACGGATTTGATAAAGGCCGTAGAATCGGCTGGCTATTCGGTAATCGCTGAAAGAGAGAAGGTGATATTTAATATCGGAGGGATGACTTGTGCTTCGTGCGTTCACACTATCGAAAAAGCTCTCCATAAGGCCGAAGGGGTATTTGGAGCTACCGTTAATTTAGCTACGGAACAAGCCACTATAGAGTTTGATGCCGGCGTAACCAATCTCAAAGAATTGGAGAAGGTGATTGAGGGGACCGGCTACAGCGTGGTTAAAAGAGAAGCCGGGGAGAAAGAGGAGGAGCAGGTTGATGAAGACATAATAAAAGTCCAAAGAGCCAAAAGGCTTTTCATCTCCGCCTTGATCCCTGAAGTTATAGTGATGATCTTGATGGTGCTCCATTACATGGTGGTCAAGATTCCTGGATACAACCTGATAATCGCCCTTTTAGGTTTTCCCATAGTATTTTTCTCAGGATGGCCTACCCATCGAGCTTCCTGGAGGGCCATCCGTCACGGCCGGGCTAATATGGATGTCCTCATCTCTATTGGTTCTGTGCCGCCTTATCTTATGGGGTTAGCGGTCTTCATCTTCCCCGCAGCTTCTTTCATCGAAATGGCCACGACCATTGTTACCTTCCACGTGCTGGGCAGGTACCTGGAGGTGAGGGCTAAAGGTCAGGCCTCTCAGGCCATCAAGAAGTTATTACAATTGGGGGCCAAAACCGCTCGCATCTTAGTGGATGGTGAAGAAAAAGAGATAGCCATGGAAGAGGTAAAGGTAGGGGACGTTATGGTGGTCAGGCCGGGTGAAAAAATCCCCACCGATGGAGTAATAGCAGAAGGCAAAAGCGCTATTGATGAGTCTATGGCTACCGGTGAGTCGATGCCGGTGAAGAAAAAAGTAGGCGATGAGGCAATTGGCGCCACCATAAACCAGCGGGGCTTATTAAAGATAAAGGCGACCAAGATAGGCAAGGATACCTTCTTATCTCAGGTTATCAAAATGGTCGAGGAATGTCAGGGCTCCAAGGTCCCCATCCAGGAGTTTGCCGACAGGATAACCAGCTATATGGTACCCGGAGTGCTGGGCATAGCTGCTTTGACGATTATCGCCTGGTTAGTCTTTCCTGACTCTTTCATGAAAATCATTACCTGGGGGGCACCTTTTCTTCCCTGGATAAATACTGGATTGGGGCCGGTTACCCTGGCCGTCTTTGCCGGTGTCGCGGTCTTGGTCATCTGCTGCCCTTGTGCCCTGGGTCTGGGTACTCCGACAACTTTAATGGTGGCGAGTGGTATGGGTGCTGAAAACGGGGTCTTGATCCGTCATGGGGAAGCGGTTCAAACTATGAAGGAGGTTCATACTATTGTTTTTGATAAGACGGGAACTATTACTAAGGGTAAGCCAGGGGTTACTGATATAGTAACCAGTAACCCGTTACCAGTAACCCGTGAACGGTTATTGTTCTATGCAGCATCTGTCGAAGCGGGGTCAGAGCATCCTCTGGGTCAGGCGATTGTCCAAGAAGCTAAAAGAGGAGGGCAGGGTTTAGTCGGGGTGGACGATTTTGAAGCCATCACCGGTAAAGGAGTAAAAGGCAGGGTGGATGGCAGAGAGATCTTGGTAGGAAATCAGAAGTTGATGAAAGACTCCCAAATAGATTTCCGTCAGTTTAAGGATAGATTAGGTCAGTTAGAAGACGAAGCCAAGACGGCTATGCTGGTAGCGGTGGATAACCGAATAGCCGGTATCGTTGCCGTGGCCGATACTTTAAAGGAAGACTCCGTTCAAGCCATTGCGGAATTGGAGGAGATGGGACTGGAGACGGCCATGATTACCGGGGATAATCAGAGGACCGCCAATGCCATTGCCAAAAAGGTAGGAATTACCCGGGTGTTGGCGGAAGTCCTGCCCCAGGACAAGGTAGCCGAGATCCAGCGTCTGCAGGAAAAGGTGGGAACGGTCGCCATGGTGGGTGACGGTATCAATGATGCCCCGGCTCTTACCCAGGCTAATGTGGGAATAGCCATTGGCACCGGGACCGACATTGCTATTGAATCGTCCGATATAACATTGATAAGGGGAGATTTAAGTTCTGTAATTACCGCGGTGAAACTTTCCCGGGCCACCTTCAAGAAGATCAAGCAAAATTACTTCTGGGCCTGGTTCTATAATGCCATCGCTATTCCTTTAGCCGCCATCGGTTTATTGCACGCTATGATTGGTGTAGCCACCATGGCCTTCAGTTCCGTTAATGTGGTCTGGAATTCTCTCCGCTTGAGAAAGGCTAAGATCAAACCGAGCTGGCAAAAAGCTAAGGCAAGAACAGAGGGCAAGGAGTAAAGAATTCTAGGCTCTTAGCTCTATGCTCGGAGGCGATTTAAGGATAAGATGATATAAAATAGTTTTTTGAAAGGCACCAACAAGCTCTAAGGAGGTGGATGAAGATGAGTGGAAGCACTATCCTATGGATTATTATTATCGGTGGTTTGTTCTTCTGGATGATGAGAAAAGGTGGCTGTGGCGGAGGTCATGGGGGCCACGGTGGACATGGTGGACATGGCTCAGGCGGTAAACAGGGAGGACATTCCGGGCCGGGGCAAGGTTCTGACTCAAGAAATTCCCAGATGGTAAAGGACCCGGTCTGCGGAATATTCGTTAACCCGCAAAATTCAATCAACAGCTGGCATATGAGTGAGACCTTTTATTTCTGCTCTTCTGCCTGTAAGGAAGATTTTGATAGAGAGCCCATGAAGTATATGAAGAAAGAGACGAAGCAGGGAGGCTGCTGTGGCTAATGAGAAGAAAGACCATAAGAACCATAGATGGCCTTTATAGGAAAAGTTAACATGGATTACGATTCTATTATTGGTGGCGCAATCTTCGCCGGGCTGGCGGCAGATGATCAAATCAAATTAACTAAAAGAAAGAGGTAAATCAACATGCAAAAGGGTGTCTATGAATATGGAATGTGGTCAATAGCCATTTTTATGATTCTGTTTTTCACTGCCTTTGTAGTAAGTTTCTTCAAACCAACCAAGAAGCGCGAATGGCGCAGCCTGGGTATATTTGAGGCCTTTATTGTAGCCTTATATGCCGAGATGTATGGATTTCCCTTGACGGTATATATCCTTTCCACATTCTTTGGGGTCAAAGTGTCATTTCTCCATATTAAAGGACATCTCTGGGCCTCACTCTTTAATCTGTCCGATAAATGGGCCATGGTTATATGTCAGTTTGGCAGTCTTCTTATGTTTACCGGATTAATTATTATGGGCATAGGCTGGAGAAAGATATATAAGGGCGAGGGAGGATTGGTAACCGATAGTCTCTACAGATACATTCGCCATCCCCAATATTTAGGGCTTATACTTGTAACTACCGGTATGCTTATTCAGTGGCCGACAATTCTAACCATAATAATGTGGCCCGTACTTCTATTTGCCTACCGGCACCTGGCCAAGAAAGAAGAAAGGGAATTAGAGGAGAAGTTTGGAGAAAGATATTTTGAATATAAAAGAGAGACTGGTATGTTCTTTCCAAATTTTAAGGCTTTAGCTGGTCAAGCAGAAGAGCTTTAGGGCAACCTATGGGTTATTTAATTTATGCCTTGATTACTTCAGTGGCTACTATAGTTGGAGGTCTTCTGCCACTTCAGGCGAGGTTTAAAAGACTTGATTCGCGATACTTAGTTGGCTTCGCAGCCGGAGCGATGATCTCTATCGCCTTCTTTGAAATGATGCCTGAGATTATGCCTGCCAACCTTGCTGCTTTAGGTTTAGGCTTTTTTTCCATCTATATCATTGAAAAGTTCATAATGATTCATACCTGTGGTGAAGCCGAATGCGAATCACATACTATTGGCGGGGCGGCCTTAATCGGGATAGCTATGGAGAGTCTTGTCGATGGTATCGCTATAGCCGTAGGCTACAGGATTTCTCCGGCATTAGGCATCGGTATCGCCATGGCCGTATTGATACACGAACTTCCCCGTGGATTTGCCACTACGGTCATAATGAAAAATGCAAATTATCGTTTAAGGACAATATTTATAGCATTGGCTATCGATGCTGGTTTCACTCCCCTGGGGGCGCTTAGCTCCGGCCTTTTTTCTGAAGGTTTATTTAAGAATATCATTGCCTTTGCTGCCGGCACATTCTTATATGTGGGAGCCAGTGACCTTCTTCCTGAGGCACATAAGAGGTTCAATATCAAGGTGGTCTTCTCTGTAATATTAGGTGTGGCCCTGGTATTAATTTTAGGGCTATGGACGATTTAAAAACATAGGGCTTCAGAAAACTAAAGGTGTAGAAACTGGTTTAACGTTTTCGAAACTCGAAGCTCGTTTATTCTTTTATCCAGCTTCCAGTTTCGAGCTTCCCACCTCGATACCAGTTTCGACAACGACAAACGAGTCTCTATAGCGCTTCGGCAATAGACCCTAAGGGAGGTTTAGAGATGAGAAAGTTTATTTCATTTTTGTTCATCTTATTTTTAGCCGGGGTGATCTTTAACAGTTTGTCCTTTGCTATAGCCGAAGATTTAACCAAGAAACATTCCGGTGGAAATGTGGATGTCACTGTAACTTTGACCGACGTTGAAGATTTAACGTCTATTAGAGATAAAAAAGAACTTAAATTTAGAGTCTACCTGAATACCCATTCAGTTGATCTATTAGCCTACCAGATGGATAAGATTAGTTTCTTAAGGGATGAAAAAGGAAATGAATATAAAGCAGAAAGCTGGAAAACCCTAAGTGAATCCTCACACCATCGTTCAGGAATTATAAAATTCTCTAATTTGGATGGAAAAGGAGATTTTATCATTACTTCAAGCAGTAAGTCTATAGAATTGGTAATTAAGGAGCTAGCTGGGATAAAAGAACGGGTCTTTCGCTGGGATCTTCCAGGTAGAACTGCTGAGGCGAAAGAGTTGGAGAAAGGAAATTTCACTATAGAGTGGCTTGGCCATTCCTCATTTTTGATTACCTCGAAAGAGGATATAAGGGAGGTGAAAAAATGAAAACTATATGGAAAGTTATTGCCTGGATTTTCATAGCATGCGGGCTGATTGCTTATTCTATTGGCTGGGTTGCTTTACTTACCAAATCAGTTTTCCGGAACATTCCGACTGAATTTTGGTTTTATGATGCAGTAGCTACTGGCATATTCGGAATTTTCTTTTTGATATATGCTGTGCGTAGCAATAAATAAAGGGAGGCGAGAAAGAGATATGGAGAAAGAACAAAATCAAAAACACGGGCCGTCTCATATGC
>DRGV01000059.1 GCA_011049955.1 bacterium | reverse complement strand
GCCTTGACCGGGACCCTCTGGCCCTGTTCCGGTCATTTAGAAGTAATTAGTAAGTCCCCGCTTACTGGAATCTATGGGGATGCCCGGTTCTTTATGGGCAATACCAGTATTGATGAAGGGGGTAATTCCGGTCTCAACTATTTTTCTAATGTCAATACCGATAGGTGTCCCCATGAAATCAAGGACTGGAATCTTGTAAATACTATGTTTGGCAACCGTAATCTCATACATCTCCTTGGTATATTTAATAGCATCCTGAGGGCTCCCTCCGATGAACTGGACGATGGCCGGCGCAGAAGCCATAGCAAATCCCCCAATGCCTGCGACCTCTGAAATAGTGGAATCGCCTAAGTCGGGATTGGCATCCTTATCGCTGTATCCAGCAAAGTATAATCCCTTGGGCATTCCGGCCTTTGCCGTAAACCACCTATTTCCTAAACCGGCTATCCTGATTCCGATCTCCGTTCCGTTCCTGGCCATGGCGCTCACTAAGGAACTATTCTTAAAATTAAGAATAGTATCTGCATTTGCCTTGCAGGCCGCCATAGAAAGGTTTAAGAAAAAGTGAACATTCCCGGAGATAAACTCAATGATCTCTCTTATTGTCTTCTTATTCAGATCGGTCTCTAAAAGATAGGGAATAAGCTCCTTCAAAAATAGAGAAGTAGCGGCCACATTCCGATTATGGCACTCATCCCCCATCTGTAATGCCTGGGCAGTAAGGTTCTTAATGTTTATCCCTCCGGATTTCTTGACCGCCTTCTTCAGACCCGGAGCCAGGACCTTCTCCAGCCACTTAAGTCTCTCGATTACCTCTCCACTATAAGCCCGAATCTCAAGACCTTCCCTAAACCTTCATTCAAGGTGCAATAGGCGTAATTTCCAAACTTCTGATTCTTGACCACGAAGACATACATAGAAGCAGAAACTACTCCCGCCATGGGACCCACGGCATTATGATGGTGGCAGGGAGAAAATTTAATCTCTCCACTGGCTGCTAATGCTTTTGCTTCTTTTGGGTTCTTTGCTAATCCCTCATAGATCAGGGCGCCCATTATGGCTCCCTTTACCGGTCCGCACATCCTCTTCCATTCTATGGGAGGCCCGGCATGGAGAATAGTCCTCTTAGTCATTCCGGGAATGACATCCTTGGCCTGTCTGGTGTCTACCAGTATCGGCTGGGAGTCGATTAGCCTCTTGACCGCCTCCCTATTTGCCTTGTCGATGGCTCGATTATCAAGTTTAGCGAGTATTCTTACTCTGGGAGAAGGAGGTTTCCAATCGACATGCAAAACCTCTACCCCTTGTTCCTTTAATGATTCGTGAAAGGACTCTAACCCCAGATCGATAACCTTTAATTCTTTACCAAATAATTCTTTCAAGATATCCTCGCTACGCTCGGAATCTCCACAGATTAGCACAGATTTGGAACACTGATTAGCACTGATTCAATCCGTGACCATCTGTGTATATGTATTCAAATTCCGAAGCCTCAAGTTATTTCATAAGTTTCTCTATTTCCTTTATTCTTTGGGTACAGAATTTATTTAGGGAGTCTTTCTTTTTTGCCTCTTTTATTCTCTTTGGAGTCCATCTTTTTCGGTATGCCCCGTAGAGTTTTTTAACTGTCTTTGAATTCATATTTTTCCAGGTTCTTTTCTTTGCTTCCCTTAAACTCTTGAACGAAATATATTCCCTTTCCGGCCACCTCTCCTTATATGCCTCATAAAGGGTCATTCCCGTATTCGACAGTTTCTTCCAGTAGTCGATGACATCTTCTAAGTGAGTCAGGCACTCAAAGGAACGGGAGCCCACATCATAAATGATGCATCTCTCTAAGGGGTAGGATATTTTTTCATACTGAGAGAGTTCGAATTCTGGAGAGAGAAGAGAAGGATATCTAACGAGGTCTGTTCCCGGAAGGCAGATGCTAAAGTCCTTCCTCTTCTCTGGAAGACCAAACCTTCCTTCTAAATAATAGAGATAGGTATTCTGATAGTCAAATGATTTTTTGAAGAGTCTGTCAAATTTTTCTAAGATTTTCTCTGCTCTGTAGCAACCGATGGTGAAGACGATGAAGTTTCTGATATTCTTCTTTTCTTCCAGGCATTTTCTATAAAGTATTCCCAATCCATTCTCTATGGTGGTTCCGGTAGCGATGACATCCCCTAAGAAGATGTTGGCATCTTTAGGGATGGAGAACTTACGATACTGGTCTAACTTTATGGACCACTTCCCCTTCTTTCGATATCTCTGGGAGGTGATGAAAGAGGAGAAGTGCCTATTGAAGCCATAGACCTTATGAAGGATAAAGGGGAGGCCGAAGTTAAGCCCCCCTCTTAGGAAATGTAAGACAGAGACACTTTTATCATCAAAGCGATGGAAAGGAAGGTTCTTTAAGATTTTCTTCATCCCTTCCTGGAGGGTATTTATATACTCGAAGCCCATAATCTCCGGGATGTTGCATATTTTGCGGGTCTGGGAAGTAGAAATAATATACCTCTTTACTCCCTTCCCGTCTGGACCTATCCTATAAAGAGAAAAATCTTTCTTTCTGACCTTCTTAATTAAATAGTCCATATCTCCTCCCTTGGAACACAGATTAGCACAGATTATTTACAGATCAGCACAGATCACAGATTTTAACCACAGAGGACCCTGAGAAAATTAAAAATTAAAATCGAGAACCACGGATTTGACGGATTAAACCCTTAAAACCACAGGTGAACACAGGTAAACACAGTTAAATCAATCCACAGATTTTCACCAGATTTTTTCTGTGCTGACCTTGTAGTTTCATTTTGCATTTTTCATTGCTAATTTTGCATTTTTCATTGATCACACTTTCTCACTTTCCCACTTTCCCCCTGGCCCTACCTCTTGTTATTATCAGGGCAGCGAGCCTCGCTGCCTGGGCATTGGAGGGCATAATGATTACCCCCATCTTCTCTAATTCTTCCCTCTGTCTTTTATAGTCCTGAGGGTCGTCCTCTGTGCCACATAAAGAGGCTATTACTGAAACATTCTTTTCCTTTGCCTCCTCTATTGCGGAAGCCAAGGCATTCGCTGGATGGAGATAGGCGCCATAGCCCAAGACGATATCCAAAAGGATTACCGCTGTTTGAGGGTCTCTTGCCTCCTGAATGATTCTTTCATTCCTTAGGGTAAAATCGATCATGGGATGGGGCCTTCCCCTAGTGAACTCATCGTCTCCTAGGTCAACCAGAGAATTTTCTTGACTGAGTCTGCTGTCCTTTAACTTCAGAGAGGGTCTTAGGGGAATATTAGAATAGATATCGCCAATTAAATCCTTTAAAATGAGCATGGCCTCATCACATAGTGTCCCCCCAGAGAATAATCCCCGAATATACTTTTGTCTATTTTTAAGTTTTGAGGATTCTCTTTTCGCTAAAGAAATTACTCTTTCTTTAAATACTTCGGGTTTATATTCTTCTCCTTTACTCAGGGCTATCGCTTTATGGGCTGCCTCTTCTAAGGTGGAGGCAAAATGTATTCTATCGGTCTCTTTACCTATCTTGCTTCCCAGAAAGTTTATGACAAAGGGCTTTTTACTTCTTTTTACTTCTTTTATTATTCTATCTGCCACTTCTTCTGCTGGTGGCTTAGAGATTAAAACGATTATCTTAATACCCGGATCATCTTCCAGGGCTTTAATTCCCTGAAGCATGGTAATCCCGCCTATTTCCTTTGATAGGTCTCTTCCTCCGGTTCCTATCCCCTGAGATATTCCCAGGCCAGCCTTATGAATTAGAACCGAGACCTCCTGTAATCCCGTTCCTGCTGCGGCAACAATCCCAATATTTCCTCCCCTAATAACATTGGCAAATCCTAAAGCAATACCATTTATTATCGCTGTTCCACAGTCCGGACCCATTACCAATAGGCCTTTTCTCTTAGCTATTTTCTTTAACTCTAACTCATCTTCTAGGGAAACATTGTCACTGAAGATGAAGAGATTTAAGCCTCTTTCTAAGGCCTTCTCTGCTTCCCATCTCACATACTTTCCCGGAATAGAGATGTGAACTAGATTGGCATCCGGTAACTGGTTAAGAGCAGAATCCAGGCTCTTGGGTAAGATTGTCTCGCCCTCTTCTTTTCTAACCTCTTTCTCTGTCAATAACTTTTTGATCTTCTCCAATGCCTCTTTAATAGCTTCCTTATCCCGTGCAGAAATAGAAATTAAGAGGTCATCGGGTTCTGCTTTTTCTCCCTCCTTAGTTAAAAGATTCACTTCTGCCAATAGTTTCTTATTCTCCGGGGTTCCCATTAAACAGGATACTTCTTCTATTCCCTTTAGAGACTTTACCCTATTGGCAATGGACATCAGGAAGACAGAGTCCTGGTAGGTATTTTTCTTAATAATATTCTTTAGAATCATCTCTACCTCGCTTCGCTTGGAAGTTTACAGTAACCAGTTTACAGTGAAAAAGTAAAAAGTAAAAATGAAAAAGTAAAAAGTAGGAAAGTAAAAAAGTAGATTAGTTGGGAGTTCGGAGTTCGGAGATAAAGGACACAAAGCTACACGAATGGGAAAAGTAAAAAGTAAGAAGTAACAGTGAATAAGTAGCAATGAACAGTGAAAGTGAGAAAGTGAGAATTCTTTACTTATGTTTTAAACATTTGAAATAATTTTTCCCTTTTTCCTCGTTTTCCATTTTCCCTTACTTACACCATTTGGACTTTGGACTTTGGACTATTGACTTTGGACTATAGACTATCGATCTTGAACTATTAAACCTAACCCCTCTACTACCCCTAAAAGGGTATCTCTTCCTGAAGTAGCGCCAAAGTCTAAACATCTTCTGGCCGCCTCTTCGGTTCCTTCCCCATTTTCAGAAAAAATCGCTTCTATCAGATCCAGGATAGTTTCGGGAAATCTACCCTGACAGGCATATTCCAGGAATTTCCCACTCAAGAAAGTAGTCTTCTCTTTCTCCAAGTTAATAATTCTTTTTATCTTTTTTAAAAGATGCTGGGATTTCGAATTGCCCAGAAAGTACAAGGAAGCGATAAGGCCTACTAAGAAATCATCTCCAGAAGGGGTGAGACCTTCTCCAAAACCGATGAGCCTTTTAATATTTTTTGAAATTTTGGCAGAATCTCTTTCTTTAATGGATGCGATTAATTCTTGAATGCGGATTCTTAATTCCTGAGAAATGCTACTTCTTTCTTGTTTAGTTGAAAAATCTTTTTGGGGAAATGAGCCAAACAAGTTGTCTCTTACCCGAGAACTTAATGTTTTCTCTTCTATCTCAACTTTAGACGACCATTTCTTCGCTTCTCTTAAAGAGATGAGGAAATTTCCGTTATCAATACTTATCTTCTGAGTAGTTCCTACTACTCTCGTCCCTTCTTTTATTTCGAGAGTAGTAAAATCATTATCTCCAGGAAGCTTTATGAGAATGCGATTGGGGCCATTTAATTTTTCCGCTGCCACGATAGAGATAAGCTCATCTTCTTCTGTTTTAATATTGAAGGCTTTAGAGAAGATACTGTGGACTCTTCCCACAAATTCAGAGGGTAAGTTAGCATCGAAGGAAGAGGCACTAAAAGTTTGTCTCATCCTGAGCCTTATACTTCCCATGATATTTTGCTTTTCCAACTGTTCTCTGGAAGATGAATTGGCAGATGGACGTCCCGGGATAGATGGCTAAGGGCATAGGGCTAAAATTTGAGATCTCCAGGACCTGGTGATTGGCGATTCCGGGATGCATGAAACTGGCTGAGATGTGGACCAGAAGACCAAACCTGGCGAATCTCGATCTTCCCTCAAGCCAGCCACAGATATCACTGGGCAAGGTAATTTTCTCTCTGGTAATCCCAAGTATCGTCTCCCCAGGCATCAAGACGAAGTACTTCTTTACCTTGATTACCTCTGTTACCTGCTCATGGGAAGTTTTCTCTGATACATGAACTACGTTGTGCACTTTTTTGAATATCCGGAACTCGTTTCCCAGGTGAAGATCCATAGAGCCCGGTCCCACCTTCGACTCGTCGAAGGGCTCGATCTTTATTCTACCCTTCTTAATCTCCTTTAATATCTCTCCTCTGGTTAAAATACTCATAGACACCTCCTCATTATTTAGTAAATACTGTTCTCCAGATAAGGATATTGATCAAGACGAGGGTAATAGCAATTGCGATTTTCAAAAAAAGGACAAGAGGTGTGGGCTTCTTTACTGTTGGGGCCTCGGGCTTTTTCTTCTTTGGAGTAGGTGGTGGAGCCAGTTCTTGCTTTTTAAAAACTGGCGGGATAGAAACTTTTTCCTCGGGAACTTTCTTGACCCTTTCCAGTTCTACCATTCTCAGCTTTAGTCTCTTCTCTTCCGTCTCTCTCGCTTCGCGAACCTCCTGGACCTTGCGAGAAGCCTCGATAGCGATCCTTCTCTGCTCTTCCTCTCTCTTGCGCAATTCCTCTAAGCTTCTCTTGGCCTCCGCTACCCGATTCTCTTTCTCCCTCTCCCTCTCCATGACTGACTTCCTCAATCGCTCTTCTTCCGGAAGAGAGGTCTCTTCTAATTTTGCCTTTTCTTTTAGTAACCTTTTCTCTTCTACTTCTCTTCTCTCCTCCTCCTTTGCCCTGAAGCTTCGCTTCCCTCCGCGCCCCTCTCTCATCTATTCCTCCAGGTCTGGGACATAGTTCTCACCGGGAAGTGGCAAGTAAAAAGTAAGAAGTAAAAATTTGATTTCTTCGCTCACTTTCTTAGTCTTTTTCTTTCAGCATAGTCTTGACCCAGTAATCCCTTCCATCTGTAATTATAGTAATCGTTCCATTTTTATCTGTACGATATACCTTAATCTCTAGATTCTGGAACCTTTTTAACACCTCGGCGTGGGGATGACCGAAGAGGTTTCGGGCACTGATATTTATTATGAGGGCGCGCATTCGCTTTCCCCCTCTACTAAGAAAGCCCGAATAACAAGGTTCTCGAGCGATAGCGAGAGTCTTTCTTATTATAGCCCATTCTGAATTGATCGTAACTTATATTTTTAATGTCTTTTTAGGCTTCGGTAGGCTTCTGTTGCCTTCTGGCCCCACTCTCCGTATCTATCTTTCTTCATTATCTCTTCTAATTTAGCAATCGCCTTATTTCTTTCTCCCTTTCTCTCATAGGAAAGAGCAAGATAGTAGTGGGCCTCTACTAAGTTGGGATTGAT
>DRGV01000058.1 GCA_011049955.1 bacterium | reverse complement strand
AGATGTGTATAAGAGACAGGTGCTAATCCGTAAAAAATCCGTGTTAATCCGTGTTTATTTCCATTTTAGTATACTTTCTCTAATCTTCTCAGACACAGGGGCATAATGGTCAAACTCCATACTATGGGTTGCCCTCCCCTGACTTAAGGACCTCAGGGATGTGGCATAGCCGAACATCTCCCCCAAGGGAATAAACGCTTTTACCGTTTTAGCCTTACCTCTGGTGCCCAATTCTTTTATCTTCCCCCTTCGGGAATTTAAATCTCCAATCACATCTCCCAAATACTCCTGGGGTACTACTACCTCTATACTCATTACTGGTTCAAGAAGCACTGGCTTCGCTCTGCTCACGGCCTCCTTAAAGGCTAAGGACCCCGCCATCTTGAATGCTATATCAGAGGAGTCTACCTCATGGAATGAACCATCGTATAATATTATTTTAACATTGATTACAGGATAACCAGCCAAAATCCCTGATTCGCAGGCCTCCCTTATTCCTCTTTCTATGGACGGAATATATTCTTTCGGGATAACCCCTCCCCGTATCTTATTCTCAAAAGTAAATCCCTCACCCGGAATAACCTCTAAAGAAACCACCCCATACTGGCCTCTCCCTCCAGTCTGTTTGATAAATTTTGCCGTTGCTTTCGCTTCCTCTGTTATGGTCTCCTTATAGGCCACTTGGGGCTTGCCTACCTGGGCCTCCAATTTGAACTCCCTTAATAATCTATCGATAATGATCTCCAGGTGTAATTCCCCCATACCAGAGATTATGGTCTGAGAGGTCTCCTTATCTATTTTCACCCTGAAGGTGGGATCCTCTTCAGCCAACCTTGCTAAAGACTCACTGAGTTTCTCTTCTTCCTTTTTCGTCTTGGGCTCGATGGCCACAGAGATCACTGGCTCAGGAAAGTGTATGGTCTCTAAACAAATGGGTCTTCCCTCATCACATAATGTATCCCCCGTCTTGGTATTCTTCAATCCTATACAGGCAGCGATATCACCAGCATAGACCTCCTCCCTACTACGACGTTTATTGGCATGCATCTGCAAGATCCTTCCCACCCTTTCTCTTTTATCTCGGGAAGCATTATAGATATAGGAACCAGCACTCACACTTCCCGAATATACCCGAAAAAAGGTAAGATTTCCCACGTAGGGGTCGGTGGCAATCTTAAAAGCCAAAGCACTAAAGGGTTCGGAATCAGAAGCTTTTCTCTTCTCCTTATTTTGATCTATGGGATTTATTCCTTCCACTGCCTGGATATCAATGGGTGAAGGAAGGTAGTCTACTATGGCATCCAAGAGGGACTGGATTCCCTTATTCTTGATCGCTGCTCCGCATAATACCGGAATCAGGGTGGCAGACAGGGTTCCTTTTCTAATTCCTCTCTTCAGTAGTTCCTCTCCTATCTCTTCCCCTTTTAAGTATTCCTCCATTAACCTGTCATCTACCTCGCTCGCTCCTTCAATCAGTCTCTCCCGGTATTCCCTTGCTTCGTTCACAAGTTCGGATGGAATTTCTGCTATTCTTGGTTTTATTCCCAAATCTTCTTCTTCCCAGGTAATAGCCTTCATTTTAACTAGATCGATTACTCCTCGAAAATTCCCCTCTGCTCCCATGGGAATCTGCAGGGGAAGGGCATTAGCATTGAGCTTCTCTCTCATCTCCTCTACTGCTTTTATGAAAGAAGCGCCCACCCTGTCCATCTTATTTATAAATGCCAGACAAGGAATGCCATATTTCCTTGCTTGATGCCAGACGGTCTCTGACTGGGGTTCCACTCCTCCCACAGCACAGAAGATGGCAATGGCCCCATCCAGTACCCTCAGGGATCTTTCAACTTCAACCGTAAAGTCTACGTGGCCCGGGGTATCGATAATGTTAATCCTATAATCTCGCCAGTAACAAGTAGTAGCCGCAGAGGTGATGGTTATTCCCCTCTCTTTCTCCTGAACCATCCAGTCCATAGTGGTCGTACCCTCATCTACATCACCTAATTTGTGGCTTATTCCGGTATAGTAGAGAATATGTTCTGTAGTGGTAGTCTTTCCGGCATCGATATGGGCCATAATCCCGATATTTCTTATTCTCTCCAGAGATATCTCTCTCATTCTCCTCACTCCGCCCTGAACCATATGGTTCAGGGTTCCGTTCGTCAAAGTAATTAGTGCTTTAGGGATATGAGGCATGTGATGTGGGATTTGGGATTTTTTAGCGCGCATCACATATCGCACATCGCCTCCATTTGCTTTACACTATTCTGTTCACTGTGCTACCATCTATAGTGGGCAAAGGCTTTGTTGGCTTCTGCCATTCTGTGGGTATCTTCCTTTTTCTTTACTGCTGATCCAGTATTCTTTGAGGCATCCAAAAGTTCTGCCGCCAATCTCTCGGCCATGGTATGCTCTTTCCTTTTCCGGGCAAAGTTTATTATCCAGCGTCTGGCCAAGGTCTCTCCCCTCTCCGGCCGGACATCCCCGGGAATCTGGTAGGTAGCTCCTCCTACCCTTCTCGGTCGAACCTCCAGAAGGGGTTTTACATTCTCCATAGCCCTCTTGAAGAGGCTCAAGGGATCCTGGCCGCTCTTCTTTCCCACGATCTCGAGCGCCTCATAGAATATGGATCTGGATAGGGACTTCTTCCCCTTCCACATTAAATAGTTGATGAACTTCGCCACCAAGATGCTATTATACTTGGGATCGGGTAGTATCTTTCTTTTAAAAACTCTCTTTCTTCTGGGCATTTCAAACCTCGCTACGCTCGGTTACATTCCAAACCACAAATTACAAATCACAAACAATATACAATGACCAAATGACCAAAATTCCAAACAAAACCCGTTACAATCTCTTTGTTTTGGTCATTGTGATTTTGGGGGTTGGAATTTGTTTGTAATTTGGTGCTTGTTATTTGGTGCTTTATAAGTGCACATTGCACTTTTATTTTGGTTTCTTCGCTCCATACTTAGAGCGACTCTTTTTTCTTCCTTCCACTCCCATGGTATCCAGAGTTCCCCTTATGATGTGATATCTCACTCCCGGTAAATCCCTCACCCTCCCTCCCCGAATGAGGACCATGGAGTGCTCCTGCAGGTTATGGCCTATCCCCGGAATGTAGGCCGTGACCTCCATACCATTGGAGAGACGAACCTTGGCTACCTTGCGAAGAGCAGAGTTGGGCTTCTTGGGGGTAGTGGTATAGACCCTGGCACATACTCCCCTACGCTGGGGGGATCCTCCCAGGCCGGAACTGGCCTCTCTGCTTATCAAGAACTAGAACTGGTAAAAAAGTGAACAGTGAACAGTAGAATAGAGGTTTATAGTAACCAGCCCGCTGA
>DRGV01000057.1 GCA_011049955.1 bacterium | reverse complement strand
TAATAGAACCTGAATACCAAAACCAGATAAGGTGGCTAAGGAAAAGGTAGTAAGGAAAATAAATTTGGAGTTACCCCTAAAAAGATTGAAGCCAGGCACATAGGAGTACAAAAACTTAAAGAGCGGAGTATACCTGCCTAAAGCTAAAACGATGCTGAGGATAGCCAGACCGGCAAAGAAGGAGGTATACTTATCTCTTCTAAAAATTATTGCTATTAGCACAAGGATTAAGGGAAGGATACCAAGATAGGCACTCATCTCCCAGAAATTACCTCTGCCCCAGTAGGTAAGAGCGATATTGTTACCAAAAATCTCCGGGGTAAAAAGGGTAATGAGATTTTCTGGAGGGAAAGAGAAAGAGGCGTAAAAATCATAGGTGGCGGCCTGACGGATAGAATGCTGGACCAGTTCTAAGGTAGGAATGAGTTGTAGGGCGGATAAGAGAAACCCGCTGGCTACAAGAACGATAAAGGCCAGGCTATGACGAACCAACAACTTTGCTCTTCTTTTTTCCCGGTAGAGGACTGTGGTTCGAAAGAGGAAATAGAGAAAGAGCCCGATAGCAGTATAGAAGACAACCTGAATATATCCGGCTAATATCTGAAGGGCCAGAATAAGGCCTGCTAAGATAATGTAGAGAAATCCATCTTCTCTGAAATACTTCTCTAAGAAAAGAAACAAGAGAGGAATCCAGATTATGGTGGAAAGAACGGTGAGATGGCCGGCATAGATACGTCCGACCTGGGTGGCAGCAAACATATAGATTAGACTGGAGATAAAGGCGGAGAACCTTTCTATATTTAAATAACGGATAAAATAGTAGAAGAATACACCGGAGAGGAAGAAATGGAGAATGATACTGTAATTAATGGCAAAATGGGTAGGGAGAATTAAGTAAAGGAAATTGAGGGGATAAAAGAGGGCAGATTGCATTCCCGCCATAAATGGTAGGCCGGAAAAGACATAGGGATTCCAGAGAGGAAGAATACCCTGGGCTAAGTTGTGAAAGCCAAACCAGCGCCAGGCAAAGAATAATGAACGAATATCATAATCTGGACTGCCCAAAACCACATTACGGGGAGCGAAGATAACCTTCCCAAAGAAGATAAGGGTGAGAAGTAATAGTATAGCAAAGTAGGAAAGGTCTTTCTTGCTTAAGATAAACGCTAATCGACTTTGCTTTCTTCTCATTTTAGTTCCCCGGTATTACGTGTAATATACCATAATTAAGTCCAAAAATCAAAAAGCCTACTATTAAAAAGTAGGCCTTTTGATAAGATTTTAATATTTTACTCGACTTTCACAAATTTGCCGTTCACCGTCAACCCCGTTGATAGTGAAACTTATCTACGGGGTCAATCGGTCAAGGTTCCCCGGTAATCCGGCGATCGGGGACTAGAACATCCGGATACCCGGATAGCCTTACATCTTTTAACGTATACCGAAAAACGAAAAATGTAAAGGTTCAGTATCTTGCTTATCTTATAAGGGTAGCACTCTAAGGAGCTGACTGAGCCAGCTGGGTCAACTTCTCATCATAATAGGTGGACCCGTCAGCGGCTACATACAATTCAAATTCATACAATCCCCAATCCTGTAAAGTCAGATCCTCCTGGGTGAGCCTGGGAAGATAAACCAACAACTTCCGACCGCCATCGTAGGTAAGTTCTACCCTGTCACCAGCCTGAATGTTCACCTTTTCCCCTTCTGCGACATCTGGGGCCTGGTTAACTACAATACGAACCCTCTGTAAACTTTCTGCAGAGCCAACATCCGTATACACAGTTGAATTATCAATTACCTGCCCAAAAACAAATTCTTTTTCTCTTGCTCCCCTATAATCAGCAGCAATTGCCCATCCACGTTCTACCGAACTTCGGGTGGTAACAATGTACATATCCTCCAAATGCTTAATTTTTAGAGACTTGGTAGTAAAGAGTAACCTGTATATCCCAAAGCCAATTGCCAGGATAACGATGAGCACCACGATCAATCCTGCCAGGGTAACTCCTCTCTTATCTCTCAACATCTCTAATCACCTCCCCTTCTATTTTGTTATTATAACATATTCTATTTCCATTTGCAAGTATTTTTTATTGTGGTTTGCCAATCATCATAAACAGAAAAATTATTTCAGGAAATTTCATATGGGTTCTCGGTATGGCCGATGGGCCTGATATATTTTCAAACGTTTCTTTATTTTTTCGGCAAGAGGTTTCTGGCCACTTAACAATGCTTTCTGCTTTGCCTCTTGGGCGGTCTGGATGGCTTTTTCAAACTGACCAGTCTTGGCATAAGCCGCAGCCAGGGTATCCAGGAATTTTGGATTATTGTAGCCGGTATTCTCGCATACTCTTTTGGCTAATGATAGGGCCTGAGCACTGTCACGCAAATCCGGCCGGGGAGCAGTGGCCAAAAGCCAGGCTAAGCTATTCACCTTCTCATTATATTCTGGCAATCGGGCTAAATGATCGATCTTATAAGGGATTTTCCTATCAGCCGGATAGAGATACAAAGCCTTCTGGTAAAACATGCTTGCTTCCTTGTAGCGGCCCAGTCTGGCCGAATCCAGGGCCAGCTGATAAGAGACAAGGAAACTATCAGGGTAATGAATCAGGGCGGTCTTGAAATCGGCTACTGCTCCTTCTAAATCACCGGTAAATTCCTTATCCAGGGCTTGCCTTATAGTCTGAATTTGAGGTGGGGATTGAAGAGCGAAGAGAAGATAACTAACAGATATTGTAAATAATACGGATGCTACAATTATAAAGTAAACTGGTCGAAAAGGTCGCAAGAGAAACCAGAGAGAAAGGCCAATGGCCAGTAGTGTTAGAGAGAGTCCCCAGATAAAGGTGCGAGGCCAGAAGTAAACCTTCAGCTGGTGTTGACCGGGAGGAACCGGAATACCGATCTTACCCCTGTAAAAGATAGCCTTGGCCCCTGGAAAACCCTTGACCCGCCAGCCAGAGAAATAGTTCTGGTTTAATACTACCGTATTGGACCTTACCGTAGAGACCTCGAGCCAGATGGCATTGGGGGTAAACCTCTTCAGTCGGCAGTAGTTTCTAGTTCCGGACTTGGCTAAATACCATTCTCCCTGATAGGCTGGTGCCCCTATAGCAATAGCGCTCTGGCCGGGTAGGATATCAGCATTAGTTTGGGGGTCATCAAGGCCTGGCTTTCCACTTCTCTGAAGATATTTCATATAGAGTGGGTCATAGCTACCTATCAAGTGATATGAGTTGTAGATAGGGTCTTTTCGATAGGCAGACTCTTCGACCTGCTGAGGGGGATAGATATAAGCGATTCTCAATATGGGTCGACTGACCATAGTTAGGTCAAAGAAGACGAAGATAAGTAACAAGGCAGTCAAAGTATTTCCAAGGATTATTTTCCTTCGCCGAGCACCAAAATAATCTCTTAGACGAGTTAAACCATAACCTGCTGATAGGGCGATAATGAGGGAAATGATATAGGAGGAGCGGGAAGGAAATCTCATCCAATGGAATAAGGGCAAGCGGTAAAAGAAAGACCAGAGGTTGATTGGGGATAGACGGCCAAGATAGAGCAGGATGAAGAAAATGAGTAATATTCCCAGTAGAACTCGCTTCCTCTTCCAGGTAGCAAGGCCTAAAAGTGCCAGAAGAACAGGAAGCCAACCCACATAAGAGCCATAATCCTCCCAGTGCCAGGTACTCGGAGATCGAAGGCGTTCTGTTCTTGCCGGGGAACGTATCATCTGGTCCCGTCCTAAAAAGGCAGCGGGCAGCACAGCCAACCCCTCCGCCTGCCCCTCCTCTACAGCCATCACCCGCCAGGCCGACTGACTGAGTTCCATGACTGGTAGAAGTCGGATAGAGGCCAGAGAGAAGAAGAGAATGAGTATCAGTCCCAAGCTCAATAGACTTCGCATATGGCGTAATTGGATAAGACGAATAAGAAAGAAAAGTGAGAGAATAAGAAGATTCAATATGGGATGAAAGGAACCACCCTGCAGGAAGGCAAACCCGAGAAAAATTGCTGTCCAAATGCTGTTCTTTACCCACTTTTCTGGCCTGTCTACCACCCGGCTGGCAAAGAGTAGAATCCAGGGCAGCCAGAATTGTCCATAATACTCCACTGCCCCCTGAGCAATTCTTAGGGGGAAATGGCTGCTGAACATAAAGATTAGGGCTGCCAAATAGGCTCCGGTGGTCTTAATCCCCCACTCTCGGGCAAGTTTGAACATCCCCACCAGGCCGATGACCATAGAGACTATGGCCAGGAGTTTGATACCTACCACCGGACCAAATAAAAGAATTAAAGCAAATAAGGGGGACAAATAGAAATTGACTACACTCCCCAGCGATGGTTCCCCGCCACCTAAATAGGGATTCCAGAGGGGCCATTGACCATATTTTAGAATACTATCTCGAGGGGTAGCAAGAACTTCGGAGGCAATGGGATCCCAATCATGGATACCCCAATAATCGATGTGAGATAGGATGGGAGAGAGAAAAAGAAGGGCCAGGAAAGTCAGAATTAGGAAGTGAGAGATAGAACGCTTCATTTAAGCAACCTCGGGAATTACTATCTGTATCCTCGGTATGGCTGATGAGTCTGATACATTTTCAAACGTTTCTGGATCTTTTCGGCAAGCGGCTTCTGTCCGTTTAATAATGCTTTTTCTATTGCCTCCTGGGCAGTCTGGATGGCTTTCTCGAACCGACCGGTCTCGGCATAGGCCGCAGCTAAGGTATTAAGAAAGATAGGGTTATTATAACCCGTAGCCTCGCAGGCTCTTTTGGCCAATCGGAGGGCTTCGGAACCATCGCGCAAATCCTCCTGAGGAACGGTAGCCAAGAGCCAGGCTAAATTATTAATTGCTTCTAAGTGACCCGGGAATCGTCTTATTTCTTCCCGAAAGGATTTAATGGCCTCAGCGAATTCTCCGCCATGGTAAAAGGCCAGGCCAAAATAATAGGGCTTCTCCTGCCAATGGGGCCAGAGTTGTAGGGCCTTCTGATAATATCTCACTGCTTCCGGGAAACGGCCCAGTTTAGTAAGAATTAGACCCAGTTGATGATAGACTGGATAACTCTCAGGGTAATAGGTTAAGGCGGTCTTGAAATCAGTTGCTGCCCCCTCTAAATCGCCGGCAAACTCCTTATCCAGAGCCTGCTTTATGGTCTGAATTTGAGGTGGGGATTGAAGGCCAAAGAGAAGATAACTACCGGATATTACAAACAATATGGATACTATTATTACAAACCAGATTTTTCGAAAAGGGCGTATCAGAAACCAGAGAGAGAGGCCAATGGCCAGTAGCGTTAGAGAGAGTCCCCAGATAAAGGTGCGAGGCCAGAAGTAAACCTTCAGCTGGTGTTGACCGGGAGGAACCGGAATACCGATCTTACCCCTGTAAAAGATAGCCTTGGCCCCTGGGAAACCCTTGACCCGCCAGCCGGAGAAATAGTTCTGATTCAATACTACCATATTGGGCTTTTCTGTAGAGACCTCGAGCCAGAGGGCATTGGGGGTAAACTTTTTCAGTCGGCAGTAGTCCTTACTCCCAAACTGGGCTAAATACCATTCTCCCCGATAATGGGAAGACTCCTGAGGAATAGCGCTTCGACCGAAGTATATATCAGTATAAGTGGCAGCAATCTCCCCCCTGGTTCTGAAGATATTTCATATAGAGATGACTGCCCAATTCCATTCTCTGAAGCGGAATCCAGACGGGTTTTGCCTGCTGGACAAACTCCCCGGCCTCGACGGGCTGGAGGGGAGTGATATAGGCTATCTTTAATAATGGTCGACTGATAATAACTAAATCAACGAAGATAAAAATAATTATCAAAATGGGTAAACTAATTCGCAAGATCACCTTTAATCTCCAAGACTGGAAATAGTATTCCAGTCTTGTCAGGCCATAGCCTGCTGATAGGGCAAGGATGAGAGAGATGATATAGGAGGAGCGGGAAGGAAGCCTTAACCAACGAAAGAGGAATAACCGATGAAGGAGGGCCCAAAAATTAATCGGGGAAAGATGGCCGAGATAGAGCAAGGAGAAGAAGACCAGTAATATGCCCAGTAGCAGTCGCTTTCTCTTCCAGGTAGCCAGTCCCAAAGCTGCTAAGAGAATGGGAAGCCAACCCACATAAGAGCCATATTCCTCCCAGTTCTCACTATTCGGGGATCGGAGACGCTCTTCCCTTGCCGGGGAGCGCAAGGCCTGGTCACGGTCTAAGAAGGTTGCTGGTAGAACCAGCAACGATTCCGCCTGCATAGCCTCAGGGCTTTCTACTCGCCAGGCGGATCGACTGGTTTCCAAGACGGGTAGAAGCCGGATGGAGACCAAAGAAAAGAAGAGAAGAAATATCAGTCCCAAGCCCAGTAGCCCATGAATCCGACGCAATTGAAGAGAGCGAATTAAAAGGAAGAGTAATAGAACGAGAAGGTTAAAGAGGGAATATATGAAAGCGCTTTGGAAGAAGGCAAGCCCAAGGAAAAAGGCAGTTAAGATGCTGTTTCTTACCCACTTTTGGGGTTTTTCTATCACCCGGCTGGCAAAGAGTAGAATCCAGGGTAGCCAGAATTGTCCGTAATACTCCATAGCCCCCGAAGCAATTCTTAGAGGGAAGTGGCTGCTGAACATAAAGATTATGGCTGCCAAATAGGCTCCGGTGGTCTTAATCCCCCATTCGCGGGCAAGCTTGAACATCCCCACCAGACCGATGATCAGACCGGCTAAGGCTATTAATTTTATACCCACCACCGGGCCAAATAAGAGAATTAAGGGAAATAAAGGAGACAGGCAGAAAGTGGCCACGTCGCCAATCAGCGGTAGGCCTCCGCCCGCATAGGGATTCCAGAGCGGCCACTGACCATATTTCAGAATGCTATCCCGCCCTATAGCGGTAACCGCGGCAATGGAATCCCAATCGTGAATACCCCAGTAATTGATGTGAGATAGGACAGGTGACAGGAAGAGAAGAGCTAAGAGGGAGAAAATTGTAATATGTAAGTAAATGTTTTTCATATATCAACCTTTTATAATCTCTTCTGTTAATTAAGAGTATAGCATATGTAGATAAAAAGTTCAAAAACTAATCTTGGGTAAAAGGTTTGCCAAAAATAGATCTATATGATAAAATAAAGTGGTGACTTGAAAGCTAAGGGTAAGGAGATTATGACAAAAAAGAAAAAAAAAGATGCAAGCCTCCTTTTTTCGGGAGGACTGGATTCCACTACTACAGCCATTCTATTGGGAGAGAAATGTAGCGGGAAAATTCATCTATTGACCATGCTTCATGGTCGTGGTCAACTCTTTCCCGGATTATGTCTTCGCCATGTTAACGATATCAAAAAGATACTGGGTAAGGATAGGGTGGAACACCATTTTATTTCTACCAAAGAGATATTCAGGAGAGTTGTGCTACGTTCTTTTTTAAAGGATAGTAAGAAATATGGCTGGCAGGTGTCCTGTTGTCTGGGTTGCCATCTGGGATTCGCTACTGCTTTGACGATATACAATTTAGAAAGAGGAATTCCCTATATGGCCATTGCCAGTTGTCCCCATGATGCGGAGGCCTGCTTTAACGCCCAGCCCGCGGCAATCCAAGGGCTGCAAGACCTATATTCTGAATATGGCATCCTCTACTCCCATCCCCTCATCGATCTTAATATGGATAAAGAACAGGAAAGGAAATTTCTTCGCAAAAAAAGTATCTGGCCCGGGTTAAGAGTGAGTCACCGAACCCTGGGAGTACAGCCTATCTGTATCCTGGGTTTTTTACTAACCTGGCCGGATATCTTTGTTGAGTGGCATCCCCATTACGATAATGAGAGTATGAGAGAATATATCGATAGCAAGAAAGGCATAGTTCATGAATATATCGCAGAACATTTTCGAAAGTCTGGACAAAACCTGGACGAATTAATAAGGAAGCTAAAAGAACAATGAAAAAGAAGCACTTAGCCCTTATTTCTCTATACGTTATAGAGAATAATGGACCGCGCCTTATCGCGGCCCTGCTCAGGAATCACGGCTACCCGGTAACCGAGATCTACTTTAAAGATCTCATTAATAATAAAATTGTCTATCCTACCAAAAAGGAACTTAAAAGTTTAGTTGACTTGCTCAAAAAAATAAATCCGGATATTATCGGAATCAGCGTACGCGCCAGTGCTTATCATGAGATAGCCGGTAAAATTACCTCACTTTTCAAAAGAGAACTGAACCTTCCCATTATCTGGGGTGGAATGCACGCCACGGTCTGTCCGGAGGAGAGCCTAAAGTATGCTGATATTGTCTCTATTGGCGAGGCGGAATTAGCCATGTTAGACCTTATGAGACATTATTCCCAGAAGGAAGATATAACTACCACCCCTAATTTTTGGTTCAAGACCAAAGGAGGGATTAAAAAGAATGAAATCCGACCTTTGTTAGAGGACCTGGATGCCCTTCCCTTCCGGGATTATGTCTCTCAAGATAAGTATTTGATCAAGGGCCACCAAGTAAAGCAAGGAGAACCGATAAGGCATTATAGAGAATTCTTCATCTCTGCCTCCCGAGGATGTCCCTTCCGCCCCTGCAGTTTCTGTAGTAATAGTCAGTTAGAGAAGGTCTTTAAAGGAAAAGGAAGGTACTATCGGATTCGAAGCGTAGATAATGTAATAGAGGAATTGAGGCAGGCCAAGAAGACTTTTAAAAGGTTGAAGAGAATCAGGTTCGATGATGAAGTATTTAATTTCTCTAAGAACTGGATGAGGGAATTTGCCAGGCAATATGCTCAACTCATAAAACTGCCCTTTGAGATCCTATTAGACCCCCGGGCAATAAATGAAGAGAATCTACGGCTATTAAAAGAGGCTGGTCTGAAAACAGTAAATCTGGGAATCCAGAATACGGAGAGAATTAATAAATCTCTCTATAATCGCAACACCACCAACCAAGAGGTCCTCCGGGCGGCCAGAGCCATACATAATCTAAACTTAGCAGTGCATTATCATCTGCTCTTTGATGACCCTGTTTCGAATACCAGAGATAAAAGTGACCTATTTCAATTATTGCTAAGGATTCCCCGCCCCTATGACCTCTACTTATTCTCCTTGATCTATTTTCCCCGGAGCGCTCTGACAGAAAGACTGCTAAAAGAGAATCTGATCACAGAGAATGAGGTAGAGATCAATAACCAGAAGGTACTCAGGCAGTGGCGGGTCGATCTATCCTATCCCCGACCCCCAGAGGACAGATTCTGGTTGAGTCTGATCGTGCTTTTATCCAAGAATTTTGTTCCTCTATCATTTATCAGGTGGCTATCAAGAAGGAAGTTTCTAATGTCTCATCCCTCAGGTTTAGTCTATTTTGCTCAATTCTCTAATCTGATAAAGATGGCAGGTGTGGTCCTTGCTCAGATCATCAAAGGGGAAATGACCTGGATCAAATTCAAAGAGTGGGCCAATCTCCGTTCCCTGATTACTCAATAAAAGAAGGAGAACTTTTTCACTGAGAGATAAATTTTTTAGGGCGGCTACGCAATAATAGGTAGAATAGATAAAAATAAGCCTTGAGAGAAAAGGTGGAATTAGTTATGACATTGGTTTCATGAGTACATCTTATAGAACATTTCCTCACCTCATCTCTTACCCGCTCTGTCTCCTCACTACTCCAGATTTTATTGAAATCGAATCTTTCCTTCCTTAAATCACCCATAGGAATAGGGAGTAATTCGCAGGGATAAATTATTCCTTCCTCGCTTATTACTACATTTAATCTCCCAGCAAAGCAGGGTAAAAACTTCCTTTTTTTCTTCAGGTTCTCGTAATTCAAATAGGAAACGCTCTTTCTTCTTAAATAGTATAGCTTCTCAAAAATACTTTTTAATTTATAATCCCTATGAAGTATATTTATTAGCTCCAAATAATCTTCCGGTCTGATATCCTTGGCCTCTTTATCTAAGGGGTGAGCCCTAACCAGATTGTAACACAATGTTCCCACCCCATATTTTTCTTTTAAATAACGTAACATCTCTTCTATGGCAGATTTATTAAAACTTGAGCAACAAGTCAAAAATTCAATATATAGATTGTTATCGGCTTTCTCCAAAAGAGAAACCTTTTCATAGGTCTGCATCAGACGGACAAAAGAACCCCTCAAGCCCCTAATTCTATCATGTTCCTCTCCTACTCCATCAATAGAGAGATGCAATAGGAGATAGGCATCAGACATTTCGGTAATAATCTTCTCACAGAGGGAATAGACTCTATCGCTAAAGTATCCATTGGTGGGAAGGATAAAAAATCTGGTATGGTTATTATGATAGAATAATTTGATAATATCATACAGATCGTCTCTTAAAAAGGGTTCCCCGCCCATAATAAGCAGTTGAGGAAAAGGGGGCATATTCTTACTCAATAACTCTATTTCGGAGAGGGAAAGCTCGGAAGATTTCCGAGCTTTTTCCATTTCTTTCCAGTAGAAACAATGTTTGCATCTCATATTACAACGTGCCGTTATAAAAAAGGTCACGAAGAGGGGCTTATTAGTAAGGCGGCTCTTCCACCCTTCTTTAAAATATCTTAAGGAATATTTATAGTCCATTTTTAACTACCTTTTAGGACCAGAGTGTAATAGGTAAAGTACTTTCTAATCTTAGTTTTAAAGAGAATATTTTCTAATCGTAACAATCCCGGTGTAATAAAATTGTAAACCGAGTAAACGGGATTAATGTTAGATACCATATAAGGAAAGAAATGGCTTAAGTACGCCTCGACAATTTTGTAATCAGCCTTCTCTACTATTCTCCGCAGTTCTTTATATGAAAAAGCCCTTTTATGTGGGAAATATTTACTTTTCAAATAGGGTTTTTTCAATATCCATTCTAAGAATGAGTATTTATTAGGTAAGAGGAAGATAAAGATAAACGCCCCGGGCTTTAGGATATAACCAACCTTTCTTAACAGTTCTGAAAATTCTTCTTCTCTCTTGCAGATATGCTCAAAACTACTATTAAAGATGACAAAATCAAAACTCCCTTTGCAGAAAGGCAGATGACGCGCAGAAGCAAATAAGAATTTGGTTGCGAACTGGGAACCGAGTTTCTGCCAGAGTCTTTTAAGTTCCGCTTTATCTTTAGGAAAATCCTGATTTCCCTCTGGTTCCAGTAAATCAATGCCTATGGTTTCAATTCCCAATTCATTGAGAATAGAGGTTAGATGTCCCTTACCACAGCCAATATCTAATCCCAAACACTTTCCCCGGGAAGAAAAGATATTAAAAGTCTTACCCACGTTGAAATATAATTCATACAGATAAAGCCTGGAGTTAAGATCTCTGAATCTTCTTTCCACTCTTAGATCTTTTCTAATCTCTTTCCGAACACGGTTATAGACTTGAGAAAATAGATCGAAATCAAGGTTAAAATTATTCTTCTCTATGTTTAAATACTTGAGAGTATTCATAACTTTCTTTATTGGGAGATGAGTTTCTTCAGGCTGCCGTATTGTTTGAGTTTGATGGAGTTTAATTCTCCCTGGAAGAGCATCTCTATTGCCATGCCTGAGGCCTTCAGAAAATCGCAGGCAAAGGCCAGCCACTTTAAAGGGGCGGGCTTTCTTTTTAGTAACGGGCGGCGGGAAAGAAAGCGGATAAAGAATTTGGGAATAAAGGTCTTGGAAGTAAGAGAAGAGAGGCTTATCCAGAAGAGCTCCTCTTTGGGTCGGGGATACCAGAGGCTGAGACGGAACTGGCGGAAGGACTTGGTGGCCCTCCCTTCCACTTCTTCCGGTTTTATCCTTCCCGAATTTAGGAGTTCATTGGTCAGAGCCGTTTTGGGAAAATGGGTCAAGGAGTACATATAGATTTTAAAGGGTCGGGGAATTTGGAGTAGCATATTCAGCATCTCTTTTTTATCCTTCCGGGTGGAAAGGGGGTTATCCCAGATAAGGTCATAGACCACTTCTATCCCCAAATCCTTGGCGAGATGAGCAAAGTTCAGAATCTGCTGGTTAGGGGTATCCCGGCCATAAACTTCCTTTAGTTCCTTCTTAGAGCCGGATTGCAGGCCCACCTGAACCTTAACCAGGCCTGCCTTCCTCAATTGGGAGAGGGTCTGCCGATTAGCAAGATCCGGATGGAGAAGAATCTCAAAGGGAATCCTAATCCTTTTTTTATAGAGAGAAGAAAAACGGGCTATCCACTCCTCAGGAAAGAAGAAGGTATCCCCATCAAACTTTATTCGGTGAAGATTCTTAAAATAATCCCGGGCATATTCCAATTCAGCGATTACATTCTCCGGTGAGCGGAAACGATAGTATCTTCCCTTCCCCTGATAGATTTTTCGGAGAATATTGTTATTACAATACTTGCAGTTAAAGGGACAGCCCCGGGTGGGATAGATGCGATACTCAGAATCCGATAGAAGCGGGTCATATTGCTTGAGCCTACTACCCTCAATGAAGTATTTATCACTTCCTCCGTAATCCGGGAAGGGCAGGCGGTCTAAATCCTCTATTAGGGGGCGAAGAGGATTCTTTCGCATCTCGCCATCTACCTTGATCCACAGATTGGGGATTCTTTCCGGGCTCTCTCCTCGTTCTAAGGTCCTCATTAAATCCAGGAGTGGTTCCTCCCCTTCCCCGGCACAGACCATATCGGCGGTCTCTATACCATCCTCTGGAGAGATGGTGGGATGAATCCCTCCCCAGATTATCGGGGTCTTGAATCTTTTTTTAATCTCTTTAGTGAGCTGAGCGGCCATCCGGAGATAGGGGGTTCCCAGGCCAATCCCAATGAGTGAACTTTCCAAATCAGAGAGAAGATCCATAAGCAATTTCATTTCCCGTTGGGAAGGAGGTCTAATGGCATTATTGACCCACTGCTTGAAAAAGATGATATTTACGGGAAAGCCATGCTTTTTTAGAAAAGAAGAGATATACCTCACTCCCCGATTCTCAATCCCATAAAGAGAAATAAGGGTAAGAATTGGTCTCTTATTCTTTCTCATTTTGATTTAATTACTCCTTAAGATCTTCAAGGCGGTCTTCGCCTTCCAGAAGAAAACCCGGGGATGGAGGATAAATCTCAGGTTTTTAAAGATAAGCGAGGGACGAAAATAGTATCGACGGTAGATAGAGATTAAAATTCTTTCCAATTCTTTCTTAGTAAAGAATTCCTCCCAGACTCTAATCTCAAAATCTTTCGTGGGGTGGAGAGCGAACTCCCTCCAGAAATCTTTTCCAAAGAGGCCCTTTTCTAATCCCTCCCGATAGAGTTCGGTATCCGGGTAAGGGGTAAGGATATTGAAGAGGGCAAAGTCGGGATTTAGTCTTTTAGCAAAACGAAAGGTATGAAGGATATCCTTCCGGCTCTTCTCTTGAGGACAACCGATTAGAAAGTAAGCCACCGTGGGAATTCCGATCTCTTTTGCCCAGGCAAAGACCTCTTCAATCTGGTGGATGGTCAGACCCTTCCTTAATCTCCTGAGACCTTCATCAGTACTGGTCTCCACTCCTAAGTTCATTCTGATGCAGTTGGCCTCTTTGAGTTGGCGCAACACTTCCCGGGTGAGGGTATCTATCCTTCCCCGAAAGCTCCAGGGAATTTGCAGATCTCGCTTCTTGATCTCCTGGCAGAAGGAAATCACCCATTCTGGAGAGAGATTGAAGGTGTCATCTACAAAATGAATCTCCTTCACCCCCAGATGCCGGCATTCTTCCATCTCCTGAACCACATTCCGGACAGAGCGCCTGCGATAATTCTCCTTAGGGGTGCTACAGAAAATGCAGTGATGGGGACAGCCCCGGCTGCTCACCATAGTGGTGAAGGTGGATTTCTTTCCTAAAATATAATAATAGAGTGGGGACTTGATCAGATCTCGGGCGGGAAAAGGGAGCCTATCCAGGTCTGGAGGAGGGACAGGTCCTTTCCCAGAGATAACCTCCTCCCCTTCCTTAAATATCAGACCCGGAACCTTTTTCAGGTCTTTTCCTTGAGAAAGGGCCTCCACCAGTTGAAAGAAGGGGATCTCTCCTTCTCCGGGAATGACCGAATCCACCCCGGACAATTGCAGGGTTTCCTGAGGAAAGACCCGGGCATGGGGTCCTCCGATATTAACATGAGTCTTAGAATCTATCTTCTTAATCAGCCTAATAAGCAGATGTACATCCAGCAGGTTATTAGTATGGGCAGTAATCCCTATCACCTGAGGAGTGGACTTTCGAATGGCCTCTTCTAAAGCGGCCTGGTCCAAATCCTCTGCTACCGCATCCAGAATCCGGACCCGCTGATCACTATATTTCTGGAGATAGGAGGCGATGTACATCAACCCCAGAGGAGGAAAGACTCCTACCTCCCGGGATAGTGCCGGAGGAAGCTCGGCCTGAATGATATTTTTTATCGGAGGATTGATGAGCAATATCTTCATAGAAGATTAGTACCTCAGACTCAATCTTAACACCTGGTACAAGATTCGCCCATCCTTCATCATAAAGGAGGTCTCCCTCCAGCAGGGACGAATACAGCCTGGACAACCAGAGATCAGTTCCTGGCGCTGCTTTTGATATTGGGGGCTATGCATTAGTTCCCTTAATTCTGGAGAGGTCTTCATTCCCGGGTAAGCGAAGCGGTGACAGATAGAAATCCTTCCTTCTGGACTAACCGAGAGATAGAAGCCTCCGGCATCACAGTCCCAGTCAATCTTTCCGGCCTTTAGATAGATCCGGGAGGCCTCTAAGAATTTAAGGGAATTAAGAATGGGATAGGATCTCTTCAGCTCTTTTAACCGATCATAAACCTCATCTACCACAGAATGGTCTTCTTCTCTAATGGCTAACTCAGGGGCATAGGCAGCAAAGGGATCCTGAATATCGGGAGAAGGGGCTAAAACCACAGGAATAAAGGAGACTAAATAGCCCTTAGCGCGGGCGAAGCGGGCAATCTCCGGGAGTTCCTTTAGATTCAAATGGGAAACCACAGTATTCAAAAGGAGCCTTCTTCCCTTCTGGGGCAATAATTCTTTAAAGAGGCTCAGGGAGCGCATTATCTCAGGAAGGGTATTTTTAGAGCAGCGGATGAAATCCTGGGTCTCTGGGGAAAGGGAGTCCAGAGAGATAGAGGCGCTGGTCAGTCCTGCCTGAACCACGGCCCGGATATCTTCTGGAGTGGGCTTTACACCATTGGTAACAACTCTTACCCAGAGACCCTCATCCCTGAAGATACGAACGATCTCTGGTAGGTCCTCTCTCACAAAGGGCTCTCCCCCTCCCAGGGCTACGCTGATCGCCCCCAAAGAACGCAGGCCTTGGGCAAGGGACTTAATCTCCGGGAGAGAAAGCTCTTTTTCTTTATCTCCTCCTTTCCAAACACTGCACATCCGGCAACGGAGATGGCAACAGTGAGTAACCCCGTAATGAATGTAAACCAAGCCCCGGCCCCTTAAGAGATACTTCAGAAAACGGAGATAATTGGAGATATTCATTTCGGAATCCAATAGCTAAAGAGGATCCTTTCTCTATGGTAGAAGGAGAAGTTTCTCTCCTGGGAAAAATGCATTTTCCGGAGGAGATTAATCGCTCCCCGATTCTTCTTTTCCACACTCACCTTTACCCCATCGATTCCTCTTTTCTTTAACTCTTCCAGGGACTTTAGGATCAATTTGCTCCCTATGCCCCTTCCTCTATTCTCCGGTTTAACGGCAATAAAAAGAAGTTCGGCTTTAGTTTGAGGTAGATCAACCTTCTTGGGATACTGGAAGGTCTGGAAGAGTAAAGAGAAAAACCGGGGATGGCGAAAAAGGGCCTTCAAAGAAATTACGAGAAGGAAAAGAAAATGCCTGAGGAACAGAGATCTTAAAAGGTGCTGGGAGTCTGTCGCTCCGGCTATGAATCCCTGCATCTTTCCCCCTTCCCAATAGGTATAGACAAAACCACAACGAGGCTTAAGGAAAGATTGGTAAAGAGTTTTTAAAAAGGGAATCCCTAATTGAGCGAAGGTGGAGTGGGGGATATATAAAGAGTGAAATCGAGCAATCTGGGGAATATCATTTTGTTTCAAAGGTCGTAAGTTCAACAAAATAAGCCTCACTACTGGATTTAATCTCCAACGAGGAAAAAGTAGTTGGGTTAAGGTAAGGTAGTGGGTATGGTAGTTAGGCCAGGGTAAGGTGAAAAAGACCAACTACCTAACCCAACAACCAAACCAACAACCTAACCCTAACCCTTTAACCAAGTGTGAAATGTTTTGTTGGAAATTGGATATTAGAAATTGGAAATTCCGAAGCTTTTAACTAACCTTTCTCTTCAGATTAAAGAAGAAGAGATGAAACAAGAGTTTCAAGGCCCGAAGATATCTCTCCAGATCAGAGAATCTTCGGATATGGCGAAGATGACGCCACCAGATGATGGGTCGAAGATAAAACCGGCGGTAGAACCTTCGCTGGGCTTTTAATAAGTCAACATAGGTTAATCCCTGGGGCAGGAATACCGGCTGCCAGAAAGAGTAATCCTCCGGATTATTAGAGACTAAATCCCCGTATTTCTTGTAGAGAGTGAACTGTTCTGTTCCTTTAAGAGGAGTATTGAGCTGCACTGTGATATCCTTTAAAGGTATGCTCCGTGCAAACCGGATGGTCTCTTCTATGGTCTCTCTGGTATCCGAACAGTGGCCTAACATGAAGAAAGCCTTGGGCTGCAGGTTTACCTCATCCGCCCATTTCACAACCCTTCTTATCTCCTCCTTGCTCACCCCCTTCTTAATAAACCTCAGCACCTCTTCATTCCCGCTCTCAATTCCTATTCTCACCCGCCAGCATCCCGCCTCTTTCATTCTTTTTAAAAGGGATTTATGCATAGTATCGCATCTGATGGTGCAGGTCCAGGTGACATTCATTCTTTCCTTCTCCATCTCCTTTAGGAAGCCTTCCACCTTCTCTCGAGAAATGGCGAAGAGAGAGTCCACAAAGGCGATGTCCTTTATTCCATAGGTATCTACCAGATGTTTCATCTCCAGGACTATTCTCCGAGGGGTATAAGAGGTATAGAGATTGCCATAGACATTATGGTCACAGAATATACAGTGGTAAGGACATCCCCGGCTGGTAATCATGGCGGTCTTGGGAAGGCGATACTCATCATTGGGCATGGGTGAGTATCTATGAATGGGCAAGAGGTGTCGAGCAGGAAAAGGGAGAGAATCCAGATCTTTTATCCTCTCCCTTTTAGGAGCAATGCGGAGTTGAGCATTCTTACGATAGGCTATGCCTTTGACCCGGCCTATCTCCCGCCCCCCAGAGATAGCATCCAGGAGTTCAATCATAGTCACCTCCCCCTCGCCCAATACTGCAAAGTCAAAATAGGAGTGCTTGAGGAGTTCCTCCGGATGGATGGTAATATGGTTCCCTCCGATTATTATGGGTACCTCTGGCTTCCTTTTCTTTATAGGGGCTGCTATCTCCCGAGCATTTTTGAAGAAAGTAGTGGTGGAGGTAATGCCGATTGCGTCCGGAGCGAAATCACATATCCTATCCACGACTCCCGAAGGAGATAGCCTCTCCACCGGCGCATCTATTAGATCCACCGCCATACCTTCTCTCTCCAGAACGGCAGCGATATAGGCCAGGCCCAGAGGGAGAGAGTTAAAGAAGAGGTGTTCTATAACAGGGTTCCTTTTCTCTCCTAAAGGCGGGTTAATCAGGGTGACTCTCATCTGAAGTTCCTGATGATGAATATAGTATCCCTTAAAAGTTTTCTTAATCTCCCGAACTTCATCTTTTTTAACAGAAAAAGAGGTCTCAGATAGAAGAGAAGATAGGCCCTGAGTCGCCATCTCTCCAGGTCTTTCTCCTTATATTCCCTGGTAGTGAAGTAACTCAGTCTGGGGATTGGCCTACCCAGGGTAAACTCTTTCCAGAAATCCTTCTTTACCAACCCTCTCTTAACTGCCTCCTCCCCTATCTCGGTTCGGGGATGGGGAAGGGTGATGGTGAAACTGGCCCAGTCCAGGCCAAGGTTACGGGAAAATTTAAGCGTCTTTTTTATATCCTGAGTGGTTTCGCCAGGATAACCGAGCATAAAATATCCTCTGGTCTCTATTCCTATCTCCCGAGCCATATTGACCGTCTCCCTGATCTGTTTCAGGGTGATCCCCTTTCTCATGGTCTTTAAAGTCTTATTGCTGCCCGATTCAATCCCTAAGTGAATTACCTGACAGCCAGCTCCTTTGAGGGCTTCCAATACCTTTCGGTCTAGGGTATCTACCCTGGTCCTTATGTTCCATCTAAAATGGAGTCCCCTTTCTCTTATTAAGCGGCAGAGCTTTAAGGTAAATTCCCTACTGATGGTAAAAGTCTCATCAAACATTACCAGTTCCTTAGCCCCCTTCTTTTTAACATAGTATTCCATTTCACTGGCAACATTCTCTGCGCTCCGCAGCCGAAGTCGGTTGCCGAAATAGATCTGGGAACAGAAGGTACATCTGTAAGGGCACCCCCGGCTGGCGATCATGGTGTAGAAGGGTGCCTGGACGGTAAGGGCACGATAGAGGTGATAGGGGAAGAGGTCAATGGCCGGGAAAGGAAGCCGATTTAAATCCTCTATGAGTGGTCGCGGTTGATTAACGAAAACCCGGCTATTCTTCCTTACTACGGTACCTTTAATGTCTTGAATATTCGCTCCTTTAGAATAGACCTGAGCCAGTTCCAACATGGTTTCCTCTCCCTCTCCATAGATTCCCAGGTCGATGAATTCATGATTAAGAGAATCTTGAGGAAAGGCGGTTATCTGGGGACCACCCACTACAATCAATTTATTGGGGAACCTCTTCTTAGCCGTTCTCATGGTCTTGAGGGTATTGGGCCATACTAAGGTGGTGGAGGTGAAACCAATGATTTCACTCTCCTTAGAGATACTCTCCGTCACCTCTTGGGGAGAGAGATTAAGGGCCTGGGCGTCAATGATACTGACTTCAAAACCATTATCCCTGAGGCCAGAGGCTAAGTAGGTTATTCCTAAGGGAGGATAAATTCCGGTTATATTACTCTCCTTCATAGCTGCTCGGGGGCCTATCCTCTCATTGGGCCGAATGAAAGTTACTCTCATACTCAACCTCTTGGACCAGGCGGTCAATGCCCAGTTCAGAAAGATGAGAAGGAATCTCTTCATTCTTAAAGAACTGGGTATTGCCCTTGATGAATAAGGGTAGGGGCATATTCCTATGAGTGAGTTTAAAGGTATAGATGCTGCATTCCTTCCGGCAGGGGAAGATACTTCTCAGGGGTTGGGTTCTCTGGTCACAGGCATTAGTGAGACACATCCTGGTGGTAGTGACATAGGTATAGGGATAGTATAAGGAGGCAGGAATTCTGGGGTCCCCCTTTATTCCCTGCAGAAGGTTATCCAGCTCTACCCGTCGAATGCCCTTTTGAAAAAGAAAATTCCGGACCAAAGGAAGATCCAGATAGGACCTTTGAAAATGGTTCCACATCTCCTGAGGTATCTTGTCTTTGATATTGAGGAGGCGGGGTCCTCTCTTCTGTTTGGATAAGAGTCGGCCCAAAACCAAGAAAAATTCCGGATAATTCTCGCGGAGGAAGTATAGCACTCCCCAATCATTAACCACTACCTCAGACTTCTGCCAATCCTTTAATACTTCCCAGAGCGGTATTAATTTCTTTAGCCCTTCCTCAGTAACAAAGGGAGTGACCAGGGTAAAGGATAGCCTTCTCTGGCGGGCGAAGTTCAGGGCTTCTTTCAGTTCCGGAGGTGAAGGCAGGAGATGTTGACAGAATTCCGGACCAAAGTAGAGTCGCTGATGTTTGGGAGTAATTAGTGATAGGTTATCAAGATTAGAGATTAAGGCTGCTTTTTCCATAGTAATAACAAAGTTCTCCACAGGGGAAACGGTAGATCTCCCGGTATTTCTCCTTAACAAAAATGACAAAATCTTCTTGAGAAGGCTTCCGGGAAAGAAAGTTTAAGGACGCCTTTAAAAACTTTACATCCTTCAATTTCTTGGAAGTAGGATTGCTTCTTCCCACAATCTTGACACTATGCATACCCGCCTTTTGGAATTCATATAGATGGCAGACCCCGCAGGGGTCGAGTCCAGAAAGAAGGTTAAAGGTGCTCGAAAGGCTCCTTTCTGCGGAGCGTAGTTTCTCCTCATTAACTTTAATAGATGGGGAGGAGAAGGCCTGCACCTCGTAATTTAAAAAACAGGCTCCCACGGAACCGAAGAGCGAGGAGCGGGAGATGGGAGAGGATATCCGGGAAGGGAGTCTTCTTAAAGTATTCAAGAAATAATAGTCCAGACCCCGGCTCTTGGGGATATTCCAGACGGGACCCCACCTGACCTCATTGACCCCGTGTTGAAAGGTGCAGAAGCCATCGATATTCTTGCAGCCCCGATTGAGAATAAAAGATTCCATCTCCATTCCCTTTGCTTTCTGGACAATCTCCACTATCTCCGGGACAGAAAAATGGCGAGGGAGGATGATGCGGCTGGCTCCTAATTCCTGGTAGAATTTTATTGTCTGGGAGTTGAAGGTGGTTCCCCCGGTGCTAATGTGGAGAGGGATCTTTATTCCTCTCTCTCTGATGAAGAGAATGAGTCCTAAATCGGCTACGATCAGAGCATCCACACCGGCCCTTAACCCTTCCTCTAATTGCTTCTCCAGGGCTGGGTATTGGGGCCTGGTATAGAAAGCATTCAGGGTGAGAATGACCGGGACATCCTGAGAGTGGGCCAGGGTAACTACTTCTTTGAGTTCCTGGTAACTATTGAGATTGGAGGCCTTCCATTCCCTCCGATTGGGAGAAGCCACATTGGTATACTTCTTCTTCCAGGAAGAGGAAAGGACCCCACAATAGAGTTCCTGGGCTCCGGCAGCAATGAGGGATTCCACCTCACGGGGTTTATTTACTGGTGATAGAATCTTCATTCCACTAATCTATTCTTGTCTCTAAGGCAGTTGGCCAAAGCCCCTAGTTCCTCTTCTCCCAGATCCAGAGAGAGCTCCCCCTTTCCACAGTTAAGGGCTATCCGGGAATCGAAGATATAGGGATCGCAGGCAGAGATAAAACCTAAGAGTAGATACTTGGAAGGTATGCGGGAAATATTAAATCCTGAGGTCAATAAAGACCTGCGCATCAGGAAATCCTTGGCCAAGATGAGGGTTGAGGGTCTGAGAGATTTAAAAAAGAGGTTAGCAAATAAAATAGCCTTGGCTAATCTGCGACCTGCCTTTACATTCTCTTTATATCTATTTAGAGCACTTTCCATTTTGGCCAAGTTAAGAATATGGTGAATGTTTTGATAACCCCCTTCCCTTCTCACCAGAAGGTAGTGGTGGATATAGAAACACTTCTTCAGGGAGGTAAGAGAGAGCAGGGTAAAATAAAGCTTCTGGAATCGGAATATCTCTTCTCTGGTAATGGGCTCCTCACTATTCTTGGTCTGCTCGGTCAAGAGATCTATAATCTCGTCAGGCAGAAGGCAGATTCTATAATCAAATTTCCGGGCTTTCCCCAACCAGCGACAACCCAAGAAGAATATCTCTCGGATAAACGGGTTAGCCACCCCATACTTTAAGATCTTGATTATCTCTTTATCGTTATACCCCCGAAGAATGGTGGCCACTAAGTCAGTGGCTATATTCAGCCTCTTCAGATTTTCTAAGGCCTTCATCTTGGTGGAAAGGAGTCTTGCTCCCCGAACCTTTAAATAGAACTGGTCATCGAAGCCATCGAACTGAAAGTGAACCTCCCTTAATCCTGAATCCCATAATTCTTTCAAATAGGAGAAATCAGCGATCTTGATCCCATTGGTATGCAGGGCGGCTAAGTTACCAGACTCGCAAATCATTCTTATGATTCGGGGGAGGTCCTCCCTCATGGTAGGCTCTGTCCCCATGAGATCGAATTTATAGCCCTTCTTCCCCTGGATGAAGACTTTTAGCTTTTCTAGGGGATAATCGGCAGTGGGATTCTCATTGGCAGAGGCCAGGCAGATGGAACAGTTCAGATTACATCTCTCGGTCAGTCTGAGAATGTAGTCGCGCTGGGGCAATCTTCGCTTGATTAAGGAGAAGTAAAAGTCATTCAGTTCCCGGTAGTACCGGGGGTGTCGGGAGAGAAAGACCTGGAACGAGCCGTGGTGGGGGCACTCCTTGACCATATAAATTTTCCCCTCTTCTTCAACGATGTCAGCCGGGATCCTCTGGATGCACTGGGGACAGAAGCTTTCCGTCTTCCTGATTAGCCTATTCATCTGCTTGTCCTAGAGAAAGCCTTTAGCCATTGGTAGACCACCTTGGGATTAAGAGCAAAGAGATAGTTATACTCTGTGAAACAACTGGCGGCGCAGGCCTCACAGGGAATATTCTCTAAATCTAAGAAGGCGTTTCTAAAACCCACTTCTAAAAAATTCAAGGCGGGAGATTCTTCTATTAAAAGGGAACAGCGATAGACCCTACCATCGGAGTCAACATTGCAGTAGAGTTTGCCTGCCAGACAAGGCAGACCATAATTCCTATCTCTGGAAATCGGTCTCTGATAATCCGGCCAGCGAAGAAGATATTTCAGGTAGTTGGTGGAGGAAGCGATTCTCGCTCCTTCTCTTTTTAGGTGAAGTAGCTTTCGGATGGCCTTTTGTAAATCCCCAGGAGAAGGTGATAACTTCTTAAGATTGCGGCCCAATTTTTCATTATGATGGAGAATCTGGAAGGTAGACATCAGACCATACCTCTCGGCTGTCTTTAGAATGAAATCGATGGCTCCCAGATTGTGCTTGGTGAGGACGGTGATGGTCCAGGTATTGAGGTGTTGAGAGGCTACCTCTATCCCCTTCATAGTCTTGGGAAAACTCCCCTTCCCCCGATTGGCCTCATGGGCTATGCGGTCCCCATCTAAAGCAATCACGATATGACCTAATTTCTTCAGACTCTCTATCTTCTCCGGAATCAGAAACCCGTTGGAGTCCAGGGTAACATATAACCCCTTACCCGAGGCATAATCGATGATCTGACCGATATCATTCCTTAATAAGGGTTCCCCTCCCCAGAGCCCTAATCTCTGGGTGCCGGCCTGGACCATCTGGTCAATGAGGCTAAATATCTGGTCCCTGGACAGCTCCTTTTGTTTTCGCTGGGGAAATCTGCAGTATAGACAGTGAGCTGGACAGCGATTGGTCACGGAGAGTATAACATTGAGAGGCATTCTTTTTTTAAGGAGCCGGTATTTTAAGGCCCCCCGACCCATCTGAAATTTATTCTTCCATCTCATCCTTTATCACCCGAGAAATATATCGTAGTTCTTTGGGACTCAAGGCGGGGTAGATGGGGATGTGAACTATTTCTCTCTCTGCGCGCTCGGCATTGGGAGAAGAGGTTTTAAATTTATTAAAGATTGAGAGGTTAGAGCAATCGTTCATATAGCCCCGGGAGGTATCGATTCCTCTCTGGCGCAATCTCTTTCTAAATTGCTCTCGCTCTTTGACTAATAGAGGGAAGCTTATGAAAATATTATCCTTCTGCTGAGGCACGGGGATGCTCTCTCTTTCTGCCAGTTCCTGAATGAGAAGCCCTCCATTCCTCTTTCTTGTTTCATTGGAGTTGTCCAGTTTGGCCAATTGTTTCAGGCCCAAGCGGGCCTGAAAATTGGTCATTCTCTTCTTTCTTCTCTTCCCACCTCTCTTCGGGTTCTCCCGGAAGAGGTCCCTCACTACATCCTTGCCCAAGAGACCAAAGGCCTTAATGAGAGGGAAAGTAAGCCAAGGAAAAAGGATCGTACCCGTAGCTAACTTCATGATTATTGCTTCGAGTACTAATCTTAACTTTTCTATTCCCTTAGGAAGGGGATATTTATTTACTTCCTTCCTGATTCTCTCTATCAGTTTCTGGTCATTACTGGCTACCAGGCCCCCTCCCAAAGCAGGAAGGTTCTTGGTGGTTCCCAGGGTAAAAAAGGAGGCGTAGCCAAAGGTGCCGAGCTTCTGGCCCCCCACCTCTACTCCACAGGCCTGGGCACAATCCTCGATTACCTTTATCCTATGTTTCTTGGCCAGATCACAGATGGCCTCAATGCGTGAGGGTAGTCCAAAGAGATGAGTAGCGATGATGACTCTTATAGATTTGCCGGTTAGTCGGTTGACCAGTTGGCCCGTTTTGGAATTAATTTTGCATCTCTTCTTGATAAATTCCTTGAGTTTCTGGATATCGATGTTATAATTTCTGGGGTCGATATCAACAAATACCGGTCTCAGGCCCAAGCGGACGACCACTTGGGGAACGGCATAGAAGGTAAAAGAAGGGAGGATGATTTCATCTCCCGGAGCTAACTTTAGATTCTTCAGGATAAGAAAGAGGCCCCCCCGGCCGGAAGGAACGCATACCGCTCCCTTTACTCCAAGATAATCTCCAAAGGCTCTTTCGAATTTGGGCACCCCATTATTACCCTCTGGAGGCCAGAAGGATTTAAAAATATCGCGAAAAGTAAAAGAGGGTTTGAATCTGGGAATAGCATACATGGGAATAAATCCTAAGGTTTGGACCGGATAATTTGAGAAGCTATCTCAGAGGCCATCTCGATACATTCATCCATGTTATTGTACCAGAAACTTCCCGAACGGCCAGCGATGACTAAGTTTCTTATTCGGGAAAGATCCTTCTTTATCCTAGCCAATCTCTGGGGATAGTCAATATGATAGATGGGATAGGCCTCGGGAATCCTTTGATAATGGAGATTTATTATCTCCTCTTTCCCCTCTATTAGGCCCACCCTGATAAGGTCGCTAAGGACTCTATTCTTTAAACCCTGATAATTTTCCCAATAATCGTCCCCCTTCTGACATAAAATTTCTAAACATAGGCCTGATCGGCCGGGAGGGGCGGCTAATTTATTGAAAAGGTTTGGTTGGCTCACCCGACTAAATATGATCTTGGGGTCTCCATAGTAGCACCACTGGTAGGGAAGAAGGGGGGGATGATTTATTTCCAGAAGATAGAGCAGGATGGCCCTATATTCCAGACCCCGGGAAGAGACCCTCAATAGTGAACAGAGGCTGGTAAGGGGAGCGGTCCAGATTACCCTTTCCACTGGCCAGCTCTCTTCTTGAACAGAAATAGTTTTTATCTCTCCTTCAGATATCTTCATTTTTTCCAGAGGATAAGAGACCAATATTTTTCCTCCCAGCTTTTCAATTTTCTCTGCTAAGATTTCGCAGAAGGAACCCATCATTCCTTTGGGATAGATGAATTTTAAGGAGGCTGCGGGAGGAAAGAGGGCCATTCTGATAAGCCCTATTAAACTTCGCGGGGCGGCTTTCTCATCTATTACCGCCTTGATAATCCCCATCTGAGCCCAGGTAGAGTGTGTCTCCTCGGAAGAAATGCCCAAGAATTTCTGGGTATAATCTCTGAAAAAGACCTCATAGAGGGTGGGGCCATACTGGCGGATAATATAATCCTTGAAACTTCTCTCCCGACTTTTACTTCTGAACCCCTGAGTGAATATATCACGTGCGGCCCTCAAGGTAAGGGGAAGGGGGAGCTTGAAGAGGGCTTGGGGATGGAGAGGCCAGGAGTAATAGCGACTGCGGAAATAAACGGCTGTTTGACGCTCTAATATCTTCCCCTCCTCACCCAATATTTCTTGAATAAAGGCGAGGACCCTTTGATTATGGGTATAGAATCTATGGGGACCGATATCAAAAGTAAAATTTCCATAGCGGAAACTCTTAGCCAGTCCGCCTATCTGCTTCTCCTTTTCCAGAACCAAGACCTTTATCCCGGCCTTGGCTAAGAGATAGGCTATGGTCAGACCGGTTATCCCGGCTCCTACAATCAACACCATAATTTAAGCCTCACTCCCCGTTAGTAAAATCCTAAATTCAAAATACTAAATTCTACTGGACTTAATTTCTCACGAAGTGATCCCTTCGGAGCAATTACCAATAACTTATTAGGTGTAACAAAGGAAAAAGGGGAAAGTGAAAAAATGGGAAAATTCTTTAGTTTCTTTCTGTGTTCACCCCGCCCCTCGTAGAGGAGCGGGGTTCATCTGTGTTTCTCTGTGGTTACTTATCTTATTAGAAACTGGATATTAGATATAAATTTAATGTATTTGTTCCGGACTTACGATCGTTTACTTGGTTTGTACATTAAAGAAATAGATCCTGCACATTTTAGGTGTGCGATCGTTCATTAATTTGAGGGATGATATCGATAATTTTGTTATCAGATGGGTTTCATTATTTTCGAACGAAATGAGAAAACAAGGTTCTCGAAGAGGTTCTTATTTTATGAGCAAAGCGAGTAAAAGAGACAACTTGCTTGGTTCATCCCGTCCCCTTAAAAAGGGGCGGGACAAGGTTCTTGAGCGATAGCGAGAGGCTTCCTTATTTTTGAGCGAAGCGAGTAAAAGAGACAACTTGCTTGGCTCATTTCTGAACGAAGTGAAGAAACAAGGTTCTTGAGCGATAGCGAGAGGCTTCCTTATTTTTGAGCGAAGCGAAAAAACAAGGTTCTTGAGCATTAGCGAAAGGCTTTCTTATTTGCCGAATTGGGCGGCGACCTGTCTTTGAATGCTGTACTTTAAGGTAGAATCGTAGATGATTCCCCAGGAAGAAACGTAGATAGAATCACTTGCAGCATTGAGGCCAGTATAGATATACGAAAAGACCCCTTCGCCTAAGTCGCTCCAAGAGTAAGTAGTAAGAGTGATATCACCCCAATCGTCAGTATTACCCAAAGAATACTGGGCGTATTGGAGGCCGGCGTCGGCAAGATAGAGGACTGCAGTAGACTGTTTCTCCCGGACGGAGGTATTGGTCTCAGAGGCCATCATCATGGTGAAGACCATTCCCATCATCATAATGACAATTAGGATAAACAAAGCCGTTATCAGAGCGATGCCGCTTTCTTTCTTCTGGGGCATGAAACCTCCAAATATAGGGGTAAGGGTTAACCAGTTTGCCAGTTGGCCTGTTTACCAGTTAGCCAGTTTGTCTTATTTAACTTCTAAATTCTGCATTACTAATCGTAAGGATAGTTTCTGGGCTGGACGGTGGACCTCAGGTGTACTATATTCTCCTCTCCAGTAGCACCTCTTTTTAGTTTAGTTTCTATTTCAATCATCCAGATTGAGTTATATTCTCCTGTAGTCGGAGTAAAGGAATGGATAGCGTCATCATCTCCCTTAGAATAATAATAGAGAGAAAAACTATCCATATATTTGGCCATTTCTGATAGTATACCATCAGTTACATTATACCGATATAAGATGTCCTCGGAAGAATCATAGTAATAAGAGATAACCTTTGGAGATGTTTCGCCAAGATAGGCGCTGAAGTTTATCCCAGTAGAATCGGCGGCTACCATATAGGTGGCTTCTCTGGCTTCCCTGGTTAATCTATCCATGGCCACCCGTGCCTGGGCAATAATGTCTGTTCTTTCTTTTCCTGCCCGCCAACCCTCTATTCCAGCATTGAGTACATAATAGAGGGCAGTGGCGATGAAACCCATTATAAACAGAACGACCAGAATCTCTATTAGAGTAAGTCCAGCACCACTTTTCAACCAAAAGTGGTGCTGGATAAACCCTTTTTTCTTCATTACAAATACCCCTGTTTTGAGCAATCTTTGTAACTGCTTATCGTTTGTCGTTATCGATGCTCGTAACGATGCTCGGTATAGAGGCTCGATGCTCGATTCTCTTCCATCGCTTTAGCACAATCCAGCATCAAGCTTCCAGATTCAAGCCTCCATACGAGTTTCTATACCCTTAAACCAGCTTCGAAAAAACATCTGTAGTTAGTAGACTGATTTTGTTTTTAGGCCATATAGGGAGACGGTAGCAATATCGGAATGGGCTACAGAGACAATAATCTCTTTTATACTATAATTGGAAGACTCAGATGCACCAGTGAGGGACGCATCAACAAAGAATAC
>DRGV01000056.1 GCA_011049955.1 bacterium | reverse complement strand
TTCTTATTAGTTCCTGAGCACAGAGAGCCATCATCTGATCCCCATCGACCACCTCTCCCTTCTCATCCACAAAAATTACCCGATCTCCATCCCCATCGAATGATATCCCAACATCTGCCTTCTTTTTCAATACCCTCCTCTGAATTACCTCGGGTGAAAGGGAGCCACAGTTCTGGTTAATATTTGTTCCATCTGGATAATCATTCAGGGTAATTAATTCTGCACCAAGTGCCCTTAAAATCTGTGGTGCTACCCGATAAGTAGCACCATTGGCACAATCGATTACTATCTTATAGCCTCTGAGGTTTAAACCACGAGGAAAGGATTTCAGAGCAAACTCTCCATATCTTCTGGAAGCATCATTAATAGAGTAGATTCTACCGATCCCTCTTCCCGCGGGGTGAAAAACTTCTTTTTTCTTCAAAAGACGTTCTTCGATCTTCTTCTCATAATCATCGGAGAGCTTAAGGCCCCTTCTGGAGAAAAACTTAATCCCGTTATCATAGTAAGGATTATGGGAAGCGGAGATGACGATCCCGGCATTTGCTCTTAAAGACTTTGTGAGATGGGCAATAGCGGGAGTGGGAAGGATGCCTAATTTCAGGACATCTCCGCCTACAGAGGATATCCCGCTGGCCAGGGCTTCCTCAAGCATAGGGCCGGAGAGGCGGGTATCACGACCAATGGCCAGAGAGGCCTTCCTCTTATCCTTTTTAAAGAAAAGAGCAACTGTCTTCCCCAATCTAAAAGCAAGCTCAGGAGTCACCGGGTAGACATTTGCCCTTCCCCTTATTCCATCGGTACCAAAGAGTCTACGCATTCTTTATTCCTCTATAAGTGGGAAATTAGTCAATCGAGCAATCAAGCAACCAAGCTATCGAGAACTTGATAGCTGGATAGCTAAAAAATCTCGCTCTCTGACTTACTCTATGAATATTATCTTGCTGCCCAATGTGACCTCAAAGAGAGAAGGGGTGACAGAGACTACCTCAATCTTGGGAGGGGTAGTAACCTCGGGCTTCAATTTATATGTTCCCCGGGAGAGGTCACTAACATCTATGGCTACCGTAACATCCTTTGTTTTAAGGAAAGCAATTGCTGTCTGGGAACCCCTTAAGACAAGAGTTGCCTTCTTCTCTTTTAGACGGGCTTCAAGGAGTGAAGCAGGGGGTTGCATAATCTTGACTGGGATATCTGTGAACCTCTTCTCCACCAGTTCCCGGATTAGATCTATCGATACCTGAATGGGCACATCTCTTATGATCTTCAAATCTTTTTCTTCTGCAAGATCCGCCTTCACCACCCGAGCAATATTGCTTGAGATATCACTTACATCTATGGGGGTGGTCGGTATTCCAGCCAAGGTCTTTAGTCTACTCTCCGGGCCACGAACTTTGAGACTCTCTGGACTGGAGATAATCTTTCCTATTCCATAGCCCGAGGCAGGCTTTCCCAGGATGGTAGGTTTTATTTCAATCTCTTTAGTGACCAAGGGCTCTAAATTGACCGAGACTATCCTCGGTGTTACCTTGACCACCCTCACCCCTTCAGGCTTATTTATCTCGAAGTCCTCCGAGGGGTAAAAGAACCGACCCTTCTCCTTTCCTTTGAGATCGAGATAGACCTTGATCTGCTTTCTTTCCAGGCCCAGGACGATGTTGCGTGGACCCTGGAGACTCACTGAGACCGTCTCCGGAGTCACACTAGGAGCAAGGTTAACAGGCTCATTATAGAAATTAAGCGGCACATCGCCGAAGAAGATAGGCTCCCCCTGCTGACTCAGGACATAGAAGAAGAGAGCTAAAGCACAGACCAAGGAGGCTAATTTAATGCCCAGATTATGGCGAAACCAATTCCTCATTTCTTCTCTCCTTCTTTAAGGACAGGATGAAACAGGAGATTCTTCACTGTTTTAGAGAGGGTAGTTCCATCGAGATCCCTGGTCAGCCTCCCTCCAACTGCCAAAGATATCTTCCCCGTTTCTTCTGAGACAATGACTACCACAGCATCCGTCTCCTCTGAAAGACCCAGAGCCGCCCTATGCCTCATCCCTATCCTTTTGGAGACATCCGGATTCCTGGTAAAGGGTAAGAGGCATCCCGCAGCAGCGACTCTATTACCCTGAATGATGACCGCTCCATCGTGAAGCGGGGTGTTAGGCAGAAAAATGGTGGATAAAAGTTCCCGACTCACTTCACTATCGATCCTTATTCCGGTCTCGATATAAGTTTTTAAGCCTGTTTCCCTTTCTAAGGCGATGAGCGCTCCCTTCTTCTTCTTAGAGAGAATGTCTACCGCCTCTATTATTTGGTCAAGATAACCGGGTTTGGCTTCTTTTAAAAACCCTCTGAAGAAGCGCCTCTGACCAACCTCTGCCAAAGCCCTCCTTATCTCCGGAGCAAATAAGATAATAAAGGCAAGTATCAAGACCTGCCAAAGGCCTTTCACCAAGAAGTTGAAAGTGGTAAGTCCCAGCCCCTGAGCGATAAAGGCCACAATAAGCAGAATGAGCAAACCTTTCAAGGCCTGGACCGCCCTGGTTCCCCTTACCAGTAGGAAAAGCCAATAGAAAAGAATGGTCACTACGAAGACGTCAATAACGTATAATCCATACCTTAAAAGCGCTTCTCTCATCTTCTCCTCACTCCACCTGATTAGAAGTTTACAGTAACCAGCCCGCTGAAGGCGAGGTCTCGCCCCTCTGGGGCGGATGGGACGGACGAACAGTAACCAGTTCCGTCTTTCGTTGAAGGGTTGCGCGACTCGTTCCGGGTATCGTTGAACGTCTTACGCAGAAAAAAACGCAACCGATAGACGTAAAACGATACGAGCAGCGCAACCACAACCGTTTGACGTTCTTTTTCTTCTTTTTACTGTAAACTGGTTACTGGTTACTTCAAAGTTTACTGCTCTCGGAGAATGGCATCTATCGTGCCTACCACCTGCTTCATCTCTCTTACATCGTGGACTCTTACCATATCTGTCCCATTTAAAATAGAAGCGGCCACTAGGGCCGCTGTTCCCTCTAACCGCTCCTCTACCGGAAGGCCCAATACATCCCCAATCACCGACTTCCTGGAGGGACCGACCAGTATTGGTCGACCCAAAGATTTGAATTCTGAGAGTCTATTGAATATCTCTAAGTTATGTTCCTTTTTCTTACCGAAGCCAATTCCTGGATCGATGATTATTCTCGCCTCATCTATTCCCTCTTCTTTAGCAAAAGCAATCCTCTCTTTTAGGAAAGAGATTATCTCTCCTACTACATCTTCATATTTAGGATTCTTTTGCATATTGCCTGGCCTTCCCTGCATATGCATCAATATCAAGGGTGCCTTATATTTCGAGACCACTCCGGCCATTCCCTTATCCATACGTAAGGCACTGATATCATTCACCAGAGAGACCCCAGAGTCCAGGGCTTCTCTTACCACCCGGCTCTTATAGGTATCGATTGAGATGGGGAGGTTGATCCTTTTAACCAGTCTCTTAATCACTGGGATGGTCCTTCTCAGCTCCTCTTGGAGCGGGACGGGCCTTGTTCCCGGACGAGTTGACTCCCCGCCAACATCAATGATATCCGCCCCCTCTCCTGCCATCCTTTCTGCCTGAAGAAGGGCAGAATCCAGGGTATCATATCTTCCCCCATCAGCAAAGGAATCTGGAGTAACATTCAGTATTCCCATAATAAGAGTTCTTCCACCGAGCCTCAAAGTATATTTTCCACATTCTATCTTCCATCTCTTGCACTTGAAATTAACAAGAAGATTCTTTAGCTCTTCTGCAATTTCTGCTAAACTAAAGGGTTGTCTCTTTAATTTCTCAACGAGCAATCGATACTGCTTCTCTGTTCCCAGTAATAGAACATCTGATCTTTTTCCTTTTAAATCGACTACGCTGCGGCTCGTGGCCACCTCGGCCCCTAAGGATAGAGCCTCCTGCTTCAGTATATTGGC
>DRGV01000055.1 GCA_011049955.1 bacterium | reverse complement strand
TTAAAGGAGTATGGATATTGTATCTACTTAACAGTTTCCTTGTCCTTCTGGTATCTTCACAGGCTATCAGGTCAACTTCTTTTAATGTTCTTAATGCTCTTAGAGTGATATCCTCTAAGTTCCCAATGGGTGTTCCCACTATATAAAGGATTCCTGATTGAGGATACATAATCCACTTTACAACTTAATGACGGGGGCTGGTCTTCTCTTATGTTCTGTATTTTTAATCTTATCTCTTACTTTTTCAATGAACTCTTTCTTAAATCCTAACTCTATCAGTTCTTCATCATTCTTCTTCTCGTCAATCATATGATAGAGGAGTCTATCTACCTCCTCATAGGTGAAGCCCAGTTCCCCTTCATCTGTCTGATTAGGCCAGAGGCCCGCAGTAGGGACTTTTTTAATGATCTTTTCTGGAACTCTCAAATCCTTTGCTAGTTGCCTCACCTGGGTTTTGTAGAGGTCTCCCAGTGGCTCTAAATCCACTCCTCCATCCCCAAACTTTGTAAAATATCCCAAAAATAATTCTGTCTTATTGCTTGTTCCTAGGACAAGTGCCTTATACTTTGCTGCCTGATCATACAAAGCAATCATCCTCACCCGAGCCATCACATTTCCCTTCCTAATCTTATCTGTATCTTTCAAAGAAGAAAGGAGGCTATCTACTACAGGAGCAATTTCTATCTCAACAGGATTAATTCTTAAGGTTTTTATTATTTCCTTAGCATCTTCTATATCTTCCTTACTGGTTGTCTTGTAAGGTAAAATTACACCATAGATATTCTCCGCTCCCAGAGCTTCTTTTGCCAGATAGGCAACTGTTGAAGAGTCAACCCCACCAGATAATCCAACCACTGCCTTACTGAGTCCTGCTCCCTTCACCTGCTGGCGAATAAACTCAACTATCTTTTCTTTCACTCTCTTGGAATTAATCTCTATCTTTTCCATTTTTATTTTTCCATTATAAACACCGGGAATCAAGGATCCAGCATCCAGGATCCAGATTAATGGGCTCTTACGATCTCCTTTATCCTCATAAGTCTGGTCAAATCTGCCCTCTCCATCTCGGAGAGTTTCATGGTGATATACTTTATGGTCTCTTCTAAATTGGGGATGAAGATATACTCTAAGGCATTCACCCTTCTTCTTGTCCTTTCTATTTCAGCGGCTAAGAGTTCTAAAGTCTTCTCTAAAGAGGCTAATTTTACTAAAGAGGGCAATAGGTCTGAATAGGCCTTTAGGGCGATATCCAATTCAGATGAGGTAGTTGCTAATCCATAGTTATGTATATCTCCCTCTTTCTTAATTCTATACTCTGGGACCTTAACGCCCACAATGTATTTATAAGAGACTTCAAAAGTTATCCTCTCTCCAGGCCACATCAAGGCCTCTTCAATGAACTCAGGGGGTATAAGCATCCGAGCAGTAACGAAGCTTTGGAATGCCTTCTTCAAACCCTCTTCTACCTTTTTCCTCAAGCCTATCACCTCTTTGACTAAAGGCATGAACTGCCTTATCAGTTCATCCTGCTTGTCTTTAAGAAGTCTATGGCCTCTCTGGGCAAGAAGAATCCTCTTCTTCAGTCTCAATAACTCCATCCGGGTGGGACTAACGGAAAGCCGCATAATCTTACTCCATTCAGATAGTTTACAGTAACCAGCGAACAGTAACCAGTAAACTATAGATTATCAGAGCATCAGAATCTCAGAATGAGAATTCAGAATACCAGATTGATTAAGGGTGGGGATGGGTATCTTTGCAAGTTTTGGTTACGGTTAAGGTTGGGTTGTTAGGTTAGGTAGTTGGTATTTTTAAACACCTAACCCTTACCAAACTACCAAACCCACTACCTTACCCTAACCCAACTACCCATCTTTATCTTAGTATTCTGACCTTCTGATATCTGTCCTTCTCCATCTGATAATCTGGTTATCTGATATTCTTTTACTGTAAACTGGTTACTGGTTACTTTGTTTTAGGTATTTCTCAATGTATTCGTCTCTTATTCTCTTCAGGTCACTGGTAGGAATCATAGTGAGTAACTTCCATCCGAGGTCTAAGGTCTCTTCAATGCTTCTATTCTCTTCCTCACCTTGGGCAATGAACTCCTCTTCGAATTTATCGCTTAACTTTGCATAGAGCTTATCCAATTCTGTCAAAGCTGCTTCACCAAGGATGATGGCTAATTCCTTGGCCTCTTTTCCCCGAGCATAGCAGGCGAATAACTGATTGGTGACATCCCCATGGTCCTCCCGGGTCTTATCCTTTCCAACCCCCTTTTCCTTCAATCTCGATAATGAAGGAAGGACATCTATGGGAGGATAGATCCCCTTTCTATGTAGTGGTCGAGAGAGAATTATCTGTCCCTCTGTAATATATCCTGTCAGATCGGGAATGGGATGGGTCTTATCATCCTCAGGCATGGTGAGTATTGGGATCTGGGTAATGGAGCCCGCCTTTCCTTTTATCCTTCCCGCCCTCTCATATATGGTGGATAAGTCGGTATACATATAGCCCGGATAACCCCTCCTTCCCGGGACCTCCTTACGAGCCGCAGAGATCTCCCTTAAGGCATTAGCATAATTAGTCATATCGGTTAATATTACCAAGACATGCATATCCTTTTCAAAGGCAAGATATTCAGCAGTAGTCAAGGCCATCCGGGGAGTAGCAATCCTCTCGATGGCCGGATCATCTGCTAAGTTGACGAATAATACCGCCTTTTCAATGGCCCCTGTTCTTCTAAAATCGGTGATGAAGTAATTTGCCTCCTCGAAAGTAATGCCCATGGCAGCGAAGACTACTGCGAACTTTTCTTCTTTCCCTAAGACTCTTGCTTGTCTAGCGATCTGGGCAGCGATCTGGGGATGAGGTAATCCGGCACCAGAGAATATGGGAAGCTTCTGTCCTCTCACTAAAGTATTCATGCCATCTATAGCAGAGATCCCGGTCTGAATGAACTCTGTGGGATAGTTCCTTGCCGTGGGATTTATGGGATTACCATTGATATCAATCCTCTTCTCTGGAATGATCTTTGGTCCACCATCTATGGGTCTTCCCAATCCATCGAATATCCTTCCCAATAGGTCCAGGGATACTCCCAGTTCAATCCCTTTTCCTAAGAACCTCACCCTTGACTGATAGACATTTAAGCCCGTGGTCCCTTCAAATAGTTGAACCAAGGCCTTATCGCCAGTGACCTCTAATACCTTTCCCCTTCTCACTTCCTTCGTTGCCAACTCAATCTCTGCGATCTCCCCGTACTTAATCCCGCTTGTCTCCTCCACTAAGATCAAGGGACCAGCGATATGGGATATAGTCAGATATTCTTTTACCATAACTACCTCACTATGTTCAGTAAAATCCTTGCATTAAGATATAAGACACAAGAGACAATAACCAAACAAACGTATTAAATTTCTAATATCCAATATCCAATTTCTAATAAAATGTCCAATTCTCAAATGTCAAATTTCGAAAAATCTTTGGGCATTCTGACATTAGACATTAAGAATTTTATTGGGAATTGGGAATTAGGAATTGGAAATTATCTGGTGATTGTTTGTATCTTGTTTCTTGGTTATTGTATCTTAAGATTAAGTAATTCTTTTCATTTGGCTATAAGATTGTCTATCTCTCTCTTTATTTCTCTCTCAATGCTATTAAACTCGCTCATATCCTTCTTCTCTATATACTTCATCCGGGCAATTTTTTCCTTAACTTTTAAGGTGAGTAACTTCTCTAAAGGCACTTCCTTCTCCAGGGCATGTTTAGAGGAACGGTGGAGCTCTAAGATCACCTTTAGCATCTGGTACTGCTTCTCCAATGGAGCATAGACATCCACCTCGTGGAAGGCATCCTGCATAAGGTAATCCTCCCTGATGGACTTGGAGGTCTCCAGGACCAACTGTTCCCCCGGAGAGATGGCCTCCTTCCCCACTAATCTTACAATCTCTTGTAAGGAGTCCTCTTCCTGCAATATGGCCATGGCGATATTCCTCAACTTCATCCAGTCGCTGGCGATCTCCTTACTTAAAAAGGCCTCTATGTTGTCTAGATATAGAGAATAACTATTGAGCCAGTTTATGGCCGGGAAATGCCTCATATAAGCCAACCTATCCTCTAAGGCCCAGAAGACCTTCACCGTCCTTAGCGTTGCCTGAACCACAGGGTCTGATAGGTCTCCTCCTGGGGGAGAGACAGCGCCCATCACAGTAAGCGTCCCTTCCCGGTTTTTCGTTCCCTGGCAGATGACCCTACCCGCTCGCTCATAGAACTCGGCGATTCTGGTTCCCAGATAGGCAGGATAGCCCTCTTCACCAGGCATCTCCTCTAATCTTCCCGAAATCTCTCTCAGGGCCTCAGCCCATCTCGATGTGGAATCAGCCATGACAGCTACATTATATCCCATATCCCGATAGTATTCAGCAATAGTGATCCCGGTATAGATGCTGGCCTCCCTGGCTGCAACCGGCATATTCGAGGTATTGGCGATCATGATCGTCCTTTCAATCAAGGGTCTTCCTGTCTTGGGGTCCTTTAGTTTGGGGAATTCTAACAAGACATCGGTCATCTCATTCCCTCTCTCACCGCATCCAATATAGACGATGATATCTGCGTCTGCCCAGGCAGCAATACAATGGAGAATCACCGTTTTTCCTGATCCGAAGGGCCCGGGAATACAGGCCGTCCCTCCTTTGGCCACGGGAAAGAAGGTATCGATCACCCGCTGACCAGTAACTAAGGGGACCTCTGGGGGAAGCTTCTTCTGGACCATTCTTTCCATCCTTACCGGCCACTTCTGAAGCATCCTGATCTCTTTTAGCCCAGAAGCAGTCCTCACCTTGGCAATGGTTTGAGTAACGGTGAACTTTTCTTTCTTAATTACCCTTATCTCCCCTTCAATTCCCGAAGGGACTAGGACCTTATGGATAACAAGAGGGGTCTCCTGAACAGTGCCTAAGATATCTCCTGCCCTTACCTCGTCTCCCTTCTTTACTAAAGGAACGAAGTCCCACTTCTTTCTTCTATTTACGGCAGGAAGGGTAATCCCCCGGGTAATATAACTACCTGTTTTATCTCTAATAATATCCAGAGGTCTCTGGATGCCATCATATATCCCGCCCATTAATCCCGGACCCAATTCAACGCTCAAGGGAGCCATGGTAGTCTCTACTGGTTCACCCGGCCCTAAGCCGCTCGTCTCCTCATAGACCTGGATAGAGGCCTTATCCTCTTTGATCTCTATGATCTCACCAATAAGGCCCATCCTGCCCACTCTCACCATATCGTACATCCTGGCCTTTTCCATCCCTTCAGCAACTACTAAGGGACCAGAGACCTTAATGATTTTAGCCTTGGATTCTTTTTTCATATCATCCCCACTTTGTTCAGTAAGTCTGTTAGTTTGCTTGTTTAATGGTTTTATAGTTTTATGGTTAAATGGTTGACTGGTTTTATGGGCAAGACTATCCAACCATCCAACTATTCAACTATCTAACTGATCACTCCTCATTGGATAGTACATCGGTGCCCAATGCCTTCTCAGATATCTTCTTTAATCTCTCTCTCGCCAGACCTAAAGATTCTCCTCTTCCCGGGATAACGACAATATTTGAAAAGTCACTAAGCTCTGTTATTAGTTCCTTAATCTGGGAGGATAAGCTCTCTGTAAGATAGATGGTGGCATAATCCCTATTTTGGGTCAGGTTCTTCAATCTCTCTCCTGCTTCCTTAGCATCGGTTACGGGATAGGTCTCAATCCCTAAAGCAGAAAAACCCAGGATAGCATCTTTCTCACCAATGATGGCAATCTTCATCAAGATAGGCCTCTGATTAGCAGATAAAATTTAAATATTAAATATTAAAGATAAAAATGACATATTAAATATCAAAATCAATAAATTCTAAACCTTAGAAGTTTTTGCGTTTTATATTGTCATTTTAATTTTTGCCCCCACGGGATCCTGGAAGGGAACTTTTATTTTGCATTTTACTATGTCATTTTGCATTTTGATTTTTGCATTTTGCATTTAACTATTTGTGCCCATTCGTGTAACAATTCAAAATCCGAAGTTTTTAAACAAAGGTTTCTCTCAACCTTTCCCTGATCATCTGGGCTGGAATCTCGTTTATCTTTCCCGTCAACACGCTCCTCAAGAGATTTATCTCATTCTCTTTAGCAATCAAATAAGCAATGAGCACCTCCAGGCCAGCAGTAATAAATTTGGTCTTCTTAATATATTCTAAGAAAAAGTTATCACAGGAAAGCTCAAGTCCTTTCAAGCCCTCTTTCTCATATCCTATAATGACTTTAGCATAAGAAGTGAAGGAGAGCTTCCTTAAGAAAGCGCTCTCCTCTTTCTCATAGAATTCTAAGAAAAGTCTCTTAGTTAAACTCCCTTCCCCAATGAGGACTTTTGAGAAGAAGTTCTTATCCCTTTTTAAAGTTCGACAGCGAAAGAATGTCTTTATATTAATAAGGTCGATCTCCGTGTGGAAGAGGTCTATTACAAATCCATTTTCAGACTCTTCTGCCTTTTCGACACAGAGTCTATAGTATTCTTTATCTAAGATTATATCAATATCCTGGGGATTCTTCTTCTCTTCAAAGGCTCTCGTTGTCTCTTTCTGAATCTGGAGAAATTCTTTTGCTTCTCCTACTTTCCGGGGCTCGATAGTCCCCAGATCGATGAGGGGTAGTTTTTCCAAAGGAAGGGGTTTCTCTTTAAATTTATTCTTTAGAAAGACTTTCAGGTTATGAAAATCATAGCGTAGTCTAAATAGGTCGGTCAACTCTTTATCTAAAGACCCTTTATCAATGAAGGAGTAGAGTCTCTTTAATTCATCATAGAGTAGGTCCTCAAAGTTGTTGATCTCTTTTAGTTGAGAGGCATATGGCCCGTAATCTGTCTCTTCAAGCTCTGAGAGGCTGGCTTTTGCTGAAGGGGCGGCGATCATCCTCTCTATCTTTAACTTATCGAGGAGTCGGGCTTCGAGGGCTCTTACTCTTCCTGTGATATAGGCATATCTTGTGTCCATCTTGCCTCACTATTGCTCGGAGTGATTAGTTTGTTAGCACGCTTACTTCGTTTGCTTTAGTTGTTAGTTGATTAATTGGATAGTTTAATAGTCGGATAGTTAGATAGTTGGATAGTCTTGACCATAAAACCATCAAACCATAAGACCAACAAACTAACTACTATAGGCAACAAAGTTGCCGTCCTAACTACTAACCAACTACCTGCCAAAAAGAATTCTTACCAGTCTGGGTTCCAGTTCCTCGCGCTTGGAGCGAAGGAGGGATTCAAAGGAGTTATTAATTTCTATCTTCTTTCTCTTTAGAATGAATCCTCCGCTAATTCCTCTCTCCTCCTTTGAAATCTTTAAGTCCTTATTTATGCTCCCAATAAAAGAAGGGGTAATTCTTTTTCTATCTTCCTTTGATATGATAATCTCTCCTGAACCACTCTTCGCTACCCTGAAAAGCATCTTCTTAATTATATCTTGATAAGATTTTTTGCCGCGGCTCTCAAGTTTTGTTAAAGCCTTCTTATAGGCCTCTTCCATCAAGCGCTCTTTCTCTTCTAAAACTATTCTCCTGGCTTCTAAGTTAGCCGTGGTAAGGATACGGTCTCTTCTCCTTTGGCCTTCAAGAGAAGCCTTTTTTAGGATTTCGTCCTTAATAGAGGCTGCCTTTTCCTTGGCCTCCTTTAGGATTTCACTCACTCTATCTTGAGTCTCTTTCTTGATCTTGTCTATCTCAAGGGAAAACTCTTCACCGATGCGCTCAATGATCTTCTCTAAAGGCATCTTTTTCTCCTGAATAGTTACTAACGGTTACAAACGGTTACTAATAGTTACTAAACAGTTACTAGCAGTTACAAAAGCAACCGATAGTAACAGCAAAGCGTAGTAACCAATAGTAACAGTTCTGCTCAGCGGGACATAATAACCGTATTTTTAGAGTTCTACTCCCCGAAGTAAAAGGAAACTGGCCAGAAGTCCCAAGACAGCATAGGTCTCAACAATAACTGCCATAACTACGGACTTCATAAAGTCTGCCGGCTGTTTGGCGGTCATGGCTACTCCCGCGGCACATACCCTACCCTGGTGGATGGCAGATAGTAGACCACAGAAGGC
>DRGV01000054.1 GCA_011049955.1 bacterium | reverse complement strand
GAAACTGGCTCGGTTCTACTACCTCATTCTCTTCGGTTATATCTTCCTTGTCTATCTCTTCAGTAATAGATACTACCTGACTATGCAGGCTCTGGGATTTTTTACTGCGATTAATCTCGTTGGTGCCTTAGTCCTTCCCACAAGCTTAAGGACAGACTACTTCATCTTTTCTCTTCCTATGCTCTTATCCTATTCTCTTCTTGCTTCCTGGGGCTGGAGAGAGTGGCGTAAAAAGGGGGAAACAGGGGAAAGTGGGAAAGTAAGAAAATGGGCAGGTGGAAAAGCGAGAAACAGGGTAGAAAGTATAGTCCTTTTTCTTGTTATAGCAATAGGTCTCTTTTTCCTCTTTCCCAGGACCGGGCAGTATAACCATGTCTGGCAGACGGTACTCTATAAAATAAGATATCTGGGAGTGAAACCACTTGATCCCTCTCTTCTTTCCTTTGAGGCCCGCCACTACTGGACCCCTCCCTATTTCTCGCCCACTCTCTTTAGATTCTTGAACGAGTTTTTAGTCCTCATTCTTTTGGCTTCTTATCCTGTCTTTACCTTTCTCAAAAGACTCTTTCAGAAGAAGATTGCTCTGGAGAACAGTTTCCTCCTTTATGCTCTTTTTGCCTTTTTCGGCTGTTATCTTCTGTTCTATAAACTTAAGACCTTCTTCATCTTTTTCTTAGTCATTTTCATCGCCTATCTATTTGTTCTCGCCAGGGAGCGTCTCTCAAGGATTCTTATCCTTTCTCTACTCTTAATTGGCCTCTCCTTCCAGATCTATCAGACCCTCTCCTGGCAAAATTCCTTTCTGGTAAAGGGGATGCTAAAGGTAGGAATAAGGCCACTGGAGTTTCCTCCCAGTGGCAATAGATTGGCAATAAGAAAGGTCCTTTTTTGGATAAGGGAGAATACCGAGCCTCAAGATGCCTTTCTCGTTCCCCTCTCTCTTTCTCCACAGATCGCAGCTTATAGCAATAGGCCAAGCGTTCTTCACTGTTACTTTGAGTCCGGGATAAGAGAAGCCTACAAAAAGTACGTTCTGGCTCTCTTTAAGAAGGAAAAGGATTTAGTAGACCTCTGCAAGGAATATAAGGTGGATTATCTCATCTATCGTGGCGATCAACTCCTACGAACCGATCCTTTAATGTCCTATAGGTATGTGGCCAATAGGATGGATTTAGATGAGAACTGGGCAGCCTACAGGCTTCACTTTGCCCCTGAGAAATTAGAGAACTTTACCTTAGTATATGAAAATTACTTCTATCGCATCTATCATATAGGAAAAGAGAAAGGGATTCAGATTAGAGAATATCATCCCCTCTTTGATGAGAAAATATTCAAGGAGCTGGGACAAGGGACGGATGACTTCTATAGAAGGGTCATGGAGGGCTACCATTATTACTTCCAGGCTCTGCTATTATTTCGGAAAGGGAAGGAGAAAGAGGCAAGAGAAGCGCTTTTACTTTCTCAGAAGTATTGTCCCCATATCTCAGAAGCAAGAACTCTTTTAGAGAGTTTAAAATGAAAGGATTAATTGACAGATATAATCGGAAGATTAGTTATTTAAGAGTCTCTGTTACCGATAGGTGCAATCTGAGATGCATCTACTGCATGCCTTCCGAAGGGATTAAACCCTTAAGACATGAGGATATCCTGAGGTTTGAGGAGGTAAAAGAGATAGTAAGGTATGGTATAGATTGGGGGATTGATAAGGTCAGGATTACTGGTGGTGAGCCTTTAGTGAGAAAGGGCGTGGTCTATTTAGTAGAGATGCTTGCTAATCTTAAAGGAGTTAGCGATTTGAGCATGACTACAAATGGGATCCTCTTAAAAGATTATGCCCGGGATTTAAAGAATGCCGGGCTGCAGAGGATAAATATTAGTCTGGATAGTCGGGATGCCAATAAGTTTAATCGCATTACCAGGGCGGAAAGACTATCTCTTGTTTTAGATGGGATAGAGGAAGCATTGAAGAGGGGCCTTGAGCCAGTGAAGATAAATGTTGTGGTTATGAAGGGAATAAATGATGATGAGGTTTTGGACTTTGCCCGGATGAGCCTGGATCGACCATTGCATATTAGATTCATTGAATATATGCCTTTTTGCAACCGCAAAGGCGCAGAATCAAACGCAAAGGCGCAGAAATCATCTTTTGAGTTTGTTTCCGCTTCTACTGTTAAAGAAGGACTAAAAGAATTGGGAGAATTAATTCCGGCTCAAGTGAGGGGAGTGGGACCAGCGAAGTCTTTTAAGTTTGAAAAATCTTTGGGGACCACTGGTTTTATAACGCCTATGAGTGAGCATTTCTGTGCTACCTGTAATCGCTTAAGGTTAACAGCGGATGGAAGATTATATCCCTGCCTCTTCTCAGATTATGGAGTAGATATTAAGAGGTCTCTACGAAGCGGAGCAGGTAGCAAGGAAATCAGGGAACTATTTGAGAAGGCCTTAAAGAATAAACCAGAGAAGCATTCCATTAAAGGAAATAATCAGGTTATGTCTAAGATAGGAGGCTGAAAACACGGATGAGTACGGATTCTTTACGGATGAGCACGGGTTTTAGGAGGTAGGGAATGGGACAATTAACGCATTTTGATAGAGAGGGAAGGGCTAAGATGGTAGATGTCAGTGGGAAGAAAGTAACCAAAAGAGAGGCAATAACTTCTGCGGATGTCATTATGAAGCCTGAGACTCTAAAGATGATCAAAGAGGGTAAAATGGCAAAAGGGGATGTCTTATCTGTGGCCAAAGTGGCGGGAATCATGGCTGCCAAAAGGACAAGTGGACTCATTCCCATGTGTCATCCCTTGGAAATCAGCAATATCGATATTACTTTTGACTTAAAAGGAAAGAATAGAATCAAAATAATTTCAAAGGTGAAGTGTCTGGGAAGGACTGGGGTGGAGATGGAGGCCTTAATAGCAGCAAGTATCAGTGCCTTAACCATCTACGATATGTGCAAGGCAGTAGATAGGGGAATGGTCATCTCAGATGTGAAGTTACTTAAGAAGACCGGAGGAAAGAGCGGAACCTTCGTCAGAAGGGACTAGTAGGGATTGGTAAATTCCAAATAACAAATTCCAAATCCCAAACAAATTACAAATTCAAAATTACAATGTCCAAAACCAGTATTTGTAATTTCGGTCATTTGGTCATTGTATATTGTCTGTGATTTGTGATTTGGTGCTTGTGATTTAAAGATTTCCGTGCTATTCCCTACTAATCCATTCTAATCATTGAATTCTTTAAGGAGTAAACATGATTAAAGTAGGGATATTAGTTATCAGTGATAAGGCTTCACGGGGAGAGAGGAAGGATGAGAGCGGTCCAGCAATCAGGAAAATAATTTCTAAACTACCCCCGAAAAGTCGTCCGTCCGCCAGAGGCGGTCAGACTCCTACGGGGCAGGCAATCTATCAAGTTATCAAGTATGAAATTATACCCGATGAAAAAGAGATAATCTGTAGAAGATTAAAAGAGTGGGTGGATAAAGACAGTATAGATCTGATCCTGACCAGTGGAGGAACAGGAATTGGGCCAAGAGACGTTACTCCAGAGGCAACGAAAGAGGTAATTGAGAAGGAAGTACCTGGTTTCGTAGAAGCTATGAGAATAAAGGGATTGGAGAAGACCCCCTTCAGCATGCTTTCCCGAGCAATAGTGGGAACACGAAAGAAGAGCCTCATCGTTAACCTGCCAGGAAGCCCCAAGGCCGTTAGAGAAAACCTTGAGGTTATTCTACCAGCACTGAAGCACGGAATTGAAATATTAAAAGGGGAAACAGGTGAGTGTGGTAGATAGTACTTTTAATTCAGTAGAGATTGTGGTAAAATATTGATACGCAAAAATACAGAGGGGGAACAAGCGTAACAAGGGTTTAACCCCTGTTACCCCTATGACCCCTGTTTCCCGTGTAACCCTTAGAGATGGGATAGGCCAGATAACAGAAGCGACTAGGATTATGAGAAGTTAGGGGCTTCAGGCCTCAAGCCACAGGCCACATGCAGATTGAGGCTTGTAGCTGATAGCCTGATTAGGCCAAGTTATCCACAGTCCATCCCATTTCGTCGAAAAGTCCCTGAGAAGCCCTGAAGCCAAGGAGTCTATAAAATCAGTATCTAATCTCGCTAAACCTGTATGAATAAACGACTTAGAGTCAATATCGACTATAGATTCAAGGATGGAGACTAAAGAGGACTAATTGACCTCTACGTACAGGTTTACATTTAGAGTTATCCACAAGTTATCCCCACGATACAGATACAGACGGATAACAACACGGATACTCAACGCATTTCATTTACCTTGAGATAGTAGCTACGGATTTAAAGGTGGAAGGATGAGTTTTAGGAATATTATTGGGCAAGAGGGGGCGATTAGAATACTTCAAAGCGCCATCAGAAATAATCGTCTATCCCATGCCTACCTCTTTGTCGGGCCAGATGGTGTGGGTAAAAGGCTCACTGCCAAAACCCTTGTTAAGGCACTAAACTGCCAATCCCCCACCTTTGCAAAGGTGGGGGACGATTCCTGCGATGAATGTAGAAATTGTATCCGAATTAACTTGAGTGAGTATCCGGATGTAAAGATAGTTGAGCCAGTCGGAAACTCTATAAAGATTGAGGAGATGCGAAAGATTCGCAGGGAGGCTTCTTTCAAGCCCTTAGAAGGAAGGAAGAAGGTCTATATCATTCTGGAGGCAAGTGCCATGACTCAACCAGCAGCCAACTCCCTCTTGAAGACTTTAGAAGAACCACAAGGAGAGATGCTCTTTATCCTCACCACTTCCAATATCCATGGACTACTCCCCACCATTATTTCCCGCTGCCAGTTAGTCAGATTCAAGCCTCTCTCCACCAAAGTCATCGCGGGTCTTTTGATTAAAAAAGAAGGAATCACAAAAGATGAGGCCTATATGGCCTCAAATCTCTCGGAAGGAAGCCTCGGAAAGGCCTTAAGGATTGCAAACTCAGAAAAGAAGGAGTTGAGGAACCGAGTTATAGACTTAATAGCAAAGACATTCCTTAAAGATATGGAAGAAATCTTTCAAACTGCTCGGGAGTTTACCCAGGATAGAGACCAGATCCCCTTTATATTGAGCATTCTTTCCAGCTGGTATCGAGACCTCCTCGTCTTTAAGGAATCAGAAGGTTTTGCTTCCTTGGTCAACATAGATAAAAAGGAAGGGATAGCCAAAGAAGTAGAGAAGTATTCAAAAGAGGAGATAGAAGAAGTACTCTCTCTTATTTTAAGAACAATAGACTATATCAAAAGGAATGTTAATCCCCAGTTAGCAATAGAGACCTTGCTTTTAAAGATAGGAGAGATTAATGATTGAGATCGTTGAGATAAAGTTTAAGGACGCCAGCCCCACTTATCCCTTTGATTCCCAGGGCCTGGATTTGAATGTTGGAGATACCTGCATTCTCCAGACAGAGAGAGGAGGGGAGTTCGGAAGGGTGGTATTCGGGCCCCGGATGGTGGAGAGGAAAGAGATAAAGGGTTTCCTGGGAAAGGTAATCAGGAAGGCAACAGATGAGGATTTTGAACAATTGAAGGAGAATGAAAGAAAGGAGAAAGAGGCTTTCAGGTTCTGTCGGGAGAGGATTAAAAAGAGAGAACTTCCCATGAAACTCACCAGGGTTGAGTATCTTTTCGACGGGAGCAAGATAACCTTCTACTTTGTCTCTCCAGACCGGGTAGACTTTCGGGAATTGGTGAAGGATTTAGCCCGTGAGTTCAAGGCCCGGATCGAACTCCGCCAAATAGGGGTAAGAGATGAGGCTCGGCTGCATGGCGGATTTGGTCCCTGTGGAAGGTCCTTATGCTGCACTGCTTTCTTAAAAGAATTCCGGCCAGTCTCCATGAAGATGGCCAAGGTTCAGGATCTGGCCCTGAATCCTGTCAAACTCTCCGGGATGTGTGGAAGGCTCATGTGCTGTCTGGCCTATGAGAGCGAGACCTATAGAGAAGAGAAGAAAAAATTGCCCAAGGAAGGGAGTAAGATAACCATTCCTCAAGGGGTGGGTAAGATAAAGAGTGTGAATATCATAAAGAAAAGTGTAGTAGTTGAGCTAGAGGATGGAAGGAAAGTCGAGATTCCAGTAGAAAAACTCAAGGGAGAAAGTGGGCCCCGACAAGCACGAAGCTAGGGGTCGGGATCTCCGCTTCGCTCCGAAAAGTGAGCGGGCCCTGAAAGAGACTGAAGGGTAAATTGAAAGTACAAGCGCGTCTCTAACGGGGCAGGTGAGAAAGTGAGCAGGGAGGAAATGTGCCTGAACTACCAGAAGTAGAAACCATCAAAGAGAACTTAAGGAATGTTATAAAAGGCAAGCGGATTAAAAAGATTGAGGTAAGATCAGCTAGGGCGATTAAGAATACTTCTGGCAAAAAATTCATTCAAGAATTAAAAGGCGATACTTTTAAATCCCTTTCTCGAAGGGGAAAGTACCTCATCTTCTCTTTAAAATCTGGCAGGAGCCTGGTCATCCATCTGGGAATGACGGGAAGGCTCATTCATTCCAAGACAAACGAAGGAATATCTGACTACAACAAGAGATTCAGCCGAGTAATATTTACTTTAAGCGATAAGGAAATTTTACACTTTGTCGATATGAGGGGATTTGGAGGAGCCTATTTAATCCCTAAAGAAGGATTGAAGAGATTCTCAAGATTAATTAATCTCGGCCCAGAGCCTCTGAGTAGAGAATTCACTCCTCAGGCTTTTAAGGATTCATTGAAGAGGCATAAGGCAAGGATCAAGCCCCTATTGTTAAATCAGCAATTCCTCGCTGGATTAGGCAATATCTATGTTTCAGAGAGCCTTTATCGGGCACGAATAAGTCCTTTGAGAAGAACAGATTCTCTTTCAGATAAGGAAGTAAAGAGACTTCATAGTACAATTCAGAAAGTTTTGATGGGAGCCATTCTTAGTCATGGTACTTCTATCGATTCTTATGTGGATGCTAAAGGAAGAAAAGGTTCCTTTCAGTTCAAACTCAGGGTTTATCGTAGAGAGGGAGAGAAGTGCTTCCGCTGTGCCAGGCACCAGTCGGTGCCTGGCTGTAGAGGAAGGATAAAGAAGCCTTCGCTTCGTGAAGAACTTTGTTACTCCAGCGCGTCTTTATTAGACAGGGCAAGGGAACGCGCTGTCGTAATAAAGCGCATCAAACAGAATAATAGAAGCACCTACTTCTGTCCTGAATGCCAAAAGTGAAAGGATAAAAAAATGGCGAAAGAGAAGTTTTATTTAACCACGCCCTTGTATTATGTGAACGATGTTCCCCATATCGGCCACGCCTATACTACCGTTGCTGCTGATACCTTAGCCAGATTCAAGAGGTTAGCGGGATACGATGTCTATCTTCTGACTGGGACGGATGAGCATGGACTGAAGGTTCAGAAGGCAGCCAAGGAGGCCAACCTTCCACCAAAGGATTTAGCAGATAAGGTAGTGGTGACCTTCATCGACCTCTGGAAGAAACTAGATATCTCCTACGATGACTTCATCAGGACTACGGAAAAAAGACATAAGAAGGTAGTCCTAGAGATATTCAACAAATTATATGAGAAGGGGGATATTTATAAGGGAGAATACGAGGGGAATTACTGCACACCCTGTGAGACCTTCTGGCCGGATGCTCAGGTTAAGGATAAAAAATGCCCGGACTGTGGAAGGTCTTTAGAAAGATTGAAGGAAGAAAGTTACTTCTTCAAGATGAGTAAGTATCGGAATGAGTTATTGGACTATATTGTAAAACATGAAGACTTTATTCAACCCATCTCGAGGCGTCATGAAATTATAAACTTCGTGAAAGAAGGGCTGAGAGATATAAGCATTTCAAGGACGGCCTTCGATTGGGGGATTCAGGTCCCCGTTGATAAGAAGCACATCATCTATGTCTGGATCGATGCTTTAACAAATTATATCTCGGCCATTGGTTATTTAGAGGATAAGAAGAAGTTCAATCGACTCTGGCCGGCAGACCTCCACATCATGGGAAAGGATATATTAAAGTTCCATGCTGTCATCTGGCCCTGCATCCTCCTTGCTGTAGAGATCGAACTCCCCAAAAGGATATTTGCCCATGGGTGGTGGACAGTAGAGGGGGAGAAGATGAGTAAGTCTAAGGGGAATGTCATCGATCCCAATAAGATGGTGGATGAGTTTGGAGTGGATGCCTTCAGATATTTCTTATTGAGAGAGGTTCCCTTTGGCCTGGATGGCAACTTCTCCCGGGGTGCCTTAATCAATCGCATCAACTCCGACTTAGCCAATGATTTAGGAAACTTAGTGAGCAGGGCCTTGACCATGGTGAAGAGATACTTTGAAAGGGTAGTGCCCAGGCCAGATAGGGAAGAGCCGGAAGATAAAGAATTAAAATCCTTGGCTTCAGATATTCTGCCCAAGATAGAAAAAAATATGAATAATCTTCAATTCAGCGAGGCCCTGGAAAAAATCTGGAAGTTAGTCAGGGAGACGAATAAGTATATCGATTATTCCCAGCCCTGGGTTTTAGCGAAAGATAAGGCAAAGGAGAAGAGATTAGGAACGGTTCTCTATAACTCTCTGGAGTCCCTGCGCATTGCCACTGTTTTGATCTCTCCCTTTATGCCTTCCTCCTCAGAAAAAATATGGAAACAACTAGGAATAAAAGAAAAACTGAATAAACAGACTTTAGATTCAGCAAAGGAATGGGGTAAGTTTCCTCCAGGAATAAAGATCGGCAAGATAGAAGCAGTATTCCCCCGCATAGAAGCGAGAGAAGTTTAGTCTGTTCAATTTGGAAAAGCGGGTCCTGCCTCGTCATTTCCTGTTCGTGGGCCCCTCCGCCTCCTCCCACTCACAGAAATCTGCCGAGTCACCCGCTTCAAGTGAGATAATTAATATGTTAATTGATACCCATATTCATCTAGACGATCCCTGCTACGGTAAGGATCGGGATGCGGTAATTGCCCGGGCAAGGGAAGAGGGAGTAGATTATCTCATTGTGGTTGCCTCTGATTTGGAGAGCAGTAAGAAATGTGTAAAATTAGCAGAAGAATTTGATTCTCTCTATGCTACGGTGGGTATCCATCCCCACGAAGCAAAGACGGCAGATAAGGATACTTACCTCCGGCTAAAAGAATTGGCCAAGTGTAAGAAAGTAGTTGCCATTGGTGAGATTGGCCTGGATTATCACTATAACCATTCTCCAAAAGAAGTTCAGAGAGAGGTCTTTAGGAATCAGATAAGGTTAGCCAAGAAATTAACGCTTCCCATTATCATTCATCATAGAGAAGCCCTCCCTGATGTCATAGAGATAGTGAAGCAAGAAAAAATAAAGGAGGGGGTATTTCACTGTTTCAGTGGCAGTCTGGAAGAGGCAGAGGAAGTAATCTCTTTGGGGTTCTATGTTTCTATTGCTGGGCCAGTGACCTTCAAGAATGCAAAGAGGCTTCAGGAATTAGTGAAAGAATTACCCTTAGATAAACTCCTGATAGAGACAGATGGTCCTTACCTCTCTCCCCACCCCTTTCGGGGAAAGAGAAACGAATCCGCCTATCTAAAATACATCGCAGAAAAAATTGCAGAACTAAGAAACTTAACTCTTGAAGAAATTGCTCAAAAAACAACAGAAAATGCTAAAAAACTTTTCAGGTTAGAATATTCATCTATTCTAAAGGATTTGAATGAGAGGCAGAAGGAGGCGGTGAAGTGGGTTCAAAGCCCGGTGCTCATCCTCTCTGGTCCGGGGAGTGGGAAGACCAGGGTCATTACTCATAGGATTGCCTATCTGATAAAAGAGTTGGGGGTAGACCCCTTCAATATTTTGGCGGTGACCTTTACCAATAAGGCAGCGAATGAGATGAAGGAGAGAGTAGCGAAATTACTCAAGAAGGAGTATCGGGACATCTGGATTGCGACCTTTCATTCTACTTGTGCCCGAATACTCCGTCATGACATCTATAGGATTGGTTTCGATAGGAACTTCGTCATCTATGATGATTTGGATCAGTTGAACTTGATTAAGGAGTGTTTAAAAGAACTGGATATCGATCCCAAGGAGTATCGGGCTCCGGCCTTTGCTAGTGCCATCTGCAGGGCGAAGGAGAACCTGATAGATTACCAGTCCTACCTCATCTATACTAAAACAAGGGAGGACTTCTATCGGGAGATGGCGTCTAGGGTTTATGAGCACTACCAGAAGAAACTATTTAAGAATAATGCTTTAGACTTCGATGATCTAATAATGAAGACTGTGGAGCTCTTTCGGGAGAAGCCAGAGGTCCTGGAGAAGTATCAGGAGAGGTTCATCCATATCCTGGTCGATGAGTATCAGGATACTAACCATGCCCAGTATGCTTTTACTAAATTACTTGCCTCCAAGTATAAGAATATCTCCGTGGTGGGGGACGAGGACCAAGCAATTTACAAGTTCCGTGGAGCAGACATCAGAAACATTCTGGAGTTTGAAAAAGACTATAAGGATTGCCATTCCGTAGTATTTGTGCTGAATATGATGGAGAATTATAGGTCAACCCAGCCCATCATCGATCTTGCCAATAACTTAATTGTCTATAATGAGGAAAGGTGCAAGGATAAGGGGAAGATTATCCTTCCTGACGAGGAAAAGAAGCCCCCCTCTCCGGGGGGTCTGCCCCCGCCTCGCCGGCAGGCAGGGAAGAGGCAGAAAGAGAAGGTTCCAGCTCCTGTTTTGCAGGCACTACCCAATGAGTTTGAGGAGGCAGAGTATGTGGTAGATGAGGCAAGACGTCTTCATAAAAAGGAAAGGATTCCTTATCATGATATGGCGGTATTCTACAGGGTAAATGCCCAGTCCCGTGTCTTAGAGGATGCCTTTAGAAAGACAAGGATTCCCTATAATGTAGTGGGTGCTCTCGGTTTCTATGAGCATAGGGAGATAAAGGATATCTTAGCTTATTTGAGGGTCTTGGTAAATTCTAAGGATTCTCTTTCCCTGAAGCGGATTATGAATGTCCCTCCTCGGGGAATAGGGAAGGTTACGGTTCAGAGAATAGTTGATTTTGCTAATAAAAATAAGATCACTCTCTGGGAGGGAATAAGAAAGGTTGAGAAAATGAATAATCTTTCACCCAGAACAGAATGGTTGGTAAAGAATTTTAGGAATTTAATATTCAAATATATGGAACTTGCCAAGAGCCTGGGGGTAGGAGAACTAATTAAGAAGTTAATTAAGGAGATAGGATATATTAAGCGACTGGAGAAGGAGGATACCTTCACCTCTGAGATGAGGATCGAGAATCTGAAGGAACTAATGGATGCTGCAAATCAATTTGAGGAGAAGAGTGAAGACAAAAGCACCCAGGCATTCCTGGAGGATGTCTCTCTAATTAGTGAGGTTGATACCTGGGACGATAAGGCAAAGGCCGTTACCCTGATGACCCTCCATAATGCCAAGGGCTTGGAGTTCGATACAGTATTCATTACCGGAATGGAGGAGGGTTTCCTTCCCCATTCCAATGCCTTCAGCGAAGAGAGAGAACTTGAAGAAGAGCGAAGACTGTGCTATGTTGGTATTACCAGAGCCAAGAAGCATCTTTACTTAACCTACACCGATAGGAGAAGGCTATATGGTAATACCTACTGGGGATTAGCCTCAAGGTTCATCGCTGAAGCAGGTGTCGAAGGAGAGGCGGTTTTCATTCCTCGAGGTGAAAAGTTCAAGGTAGGAGTGACCATCATCCATCCTGAGTTCGGAAAGGGAAAGATAATTAAAGCAACCGGCTTCGGTGAAGATAGAAAGGTAGAGGTCGTCTTCACTGGAGGAAAGAGAAAAAAATTAGCGGTCAAGTATGCTAATCTACAGAGAATCTAATAAACAAGATTACGATGATGAAAAGAGAGATTACAGTGATGTTTATCGCTGGCATCATGTTTTCAATCACTGTCATCGATTACTAAAAGGGGATTTAAATGAGCAAGATAACGAAGAAGGATGTTGAGTATGTGGCCAAATTAGCACGATTGAAACTATCTGAAAAAGAGAAGGAGAAATTTACCAAACAATTGGACCAGATATTAAAATATGTTGATAAGTTGAACGAATTGGATACGAAAAAGGTGAAGCCTACTTCACATGTTCTGCCTTTAAAAAATGTGTTCAGAGAAGATAAAATAAAGAAATCCCTTGAAGTAGAAAAGACCCTAGAAAACGCTCCAGAGAAGGCAAGAGGTTTTTTCAAAGTCCCCAAGGTCATAGAGTGAGGAAGAATAAGTGAAACTGAATGAGTTGACGGCGCATGAGATAGGGGAGTTGATTAAGAAGGGGGAGGTTTCTTCTGAGGAAGTGACGAAGAGCGTCTTTAAGAGGATAGAGAAGGTAGAAAAAACGATTAACTCTTTTGTTACTTTGATAAAGGATGAGGCTCTGAAACAGGCAAGGTTGGTTGATGAGAAAATAAGGAAGAAAGAGAAGATTTCTCCATTGGCCGGAGTGCCCATAGCCATCAAGGATAACATGTGTATCGATGGAGTTTTGACTACCTGCTCTTCAAAGATATTGGAGAACTTTAAATCCCCTTATGATGCCACAGTAATTAAAAGATTAAAAGAGAACGATTTAGTATTTATTGGGAAGACAAATATGGATGAGTTTGCCATGGGCTCTTCCACAGAAAACTCTGCCTTTAAGATTACCCACAACCCCTGGAATTTAGAGACCATTCCCGGAGGCTCGAGCGGTGGTTCGGCAGCAGCGATAGCCAGTGACGAGGCCATCCTCGCCTTGGGGAGCGATACCGGCGGCTCCATTAGACAGCCGGCCAGTCTCTGCGGAGTAGTGGGTCTGAAGCCAACCTATGGAAGGGTATCGAGATATGGGCTAGTGGCCTTTGCTTCTTCTTTAGATCAAATCGGTCCACTAACAAAGGATATTAGAGATTGTGCATTGCTAATGAATCTCATAAGCGGTTACGATGAGAGGGACTCTACTTCTTGCGACTATCCTGTTCCAGATTATACAAAATCCTTAATAAACGATATTAAAGAAGTAAGAATCGGCGTCCCTAAGGAGTATTTTGTCAAGGGAATGGATGAAGAGGTAGAGAAATCTGTAAAGGATGCCATAAGGTTATTGGAGAAGTTAGGTGCGAAGATAGAGGAGATCTCTTTACCTCATACGGAGTATGCGGTTGCCGTCTATTATCTGCTCGCTACTGCCGAGGCCTCTTCCAATTTAGCAAGGTATGAGGGAGTGAAATATGGTCGCAGGTCGCAGGTCGCAGGTCACAGGTCGTTGATAGAAATGTATGAGGAAACAAGAGGGGAAGGGTTTGGGGATGAAGTAAAGAGGAGGATAATGTTGGGGACCTATGCTCTATCTGCCGGCTATTATGATGCCTATTACCTCAAGGCCCAGAAGGTGAGAACATTGGTCAAGGAGGATATTGATAAGGCCTTTGAGAAATGCGACTGCCTCATTACTCCGACCAGTCCCACCCCGTCCTTTAAGATTGGGGAGAAGATCGATGATCCTCTGAAGATGTATCTCTCTGATATCTTTACCATCTCTACTAACTTAGCCGGGATCCCGGGAATCTCCATCCCCTGTGGTTTCACAAAAGCGGATCTTCCCATAGGACTGCAGATATTAACCAAGCCCTTTGCTGAAGAGACCATCCTTAGAGTTGCCCATACCTACGAACAACATACGGACTGGCATAAGCGGAAGCCTAGGATATAATAAAAAAGGGCGCGCAAGGGCGCGCCCTTTTAAAAAGAAATTCTAAAAGAATTTAAAGGATGGGTAAATATCGCTTCAGTTCGTACTGGGTGACCTGGCGGCAATATTCATCCCACTGAATCTTTTTATTGGCAATAAATTGTTGAAAGATATGTTTTCCTAAAGCCTCTTTTACCAAGGAACTCTTTTCTGTTTCAGTAATCGCTTCGTGAAGGTCTTCTGGGAGGGATTCTATACCCAGCTTGGCTCTCTCTGCACTATTCATATCGTAGACGTCTCTTTCTACGGAGGACATTAACTTGTAATTTCTTTCTATGCCTCTTAGTCCTGCAGCCAGCATGACACTGAAAGCAAGATAAGGGTTGCAGGCGGGATCGGGAGAGCGTAACTCTAACCGAGTAGCTATTTCCTTTCCAGGCTTGTAATGGGGCACTCTTACTAAAGCAGAGCGATTGCGTTGTCCCCAGCAGATATAGACTGGAGCCTCATAACCGGGAATGAGCCTTTTATAGGAATTGACCCACTGATTGGTAATAGAGGTAATTTCCCGGGAGTGGCGCAGCAAGCCGGCCAGGAATTTCTTTCCCACTTTAGAGAGGTGATATTTATCTTTGGGGTTGAAGAAGGCATTCCTTTTGCCCTTGAAGAGTGATTGATGGACATGCATTCCACTTCCATTTATCCCAGAGATGGGTTTAGGCATAAAGGTGGCATATACTCCCTGCCGGCGGGCCACTTCTTTAGTGACCAAGCGGTAGGTTATTACGTTATCAGCAGTGATTAGGGCTTCCTGAAATTTGAAATCCAGTTCATGCTGACTAGGAGCTACCTCATGATGACTACATTCCATGGGGATACCCATCTCCTCCAGAGTGGTTACGGTTTTACTACGCAAATCCTTAGCCATATCTGCCGGGGTGAGGTCGAAATAGCCGGCACGGTCCAGCAGCTCGATACCTTTTGCATTTTTAAAATAGAAATATTCTAATTCCGGTCCCAGGTAACAGATAAAACCTTTCTTTCTGGCCTTCTCCAGATTCCTTTTTAATACATAACGGGGGTCACCCTCGTAAGGGGTACCTTCTGGTGTCAGGATGTCACAGAACATTCGTCCCACCACTTGGCGAGAAGGTCTCCAGGGAAGGATCTGGAAGGTAGTGGGATCCGGCTTAGCTATCATGTCGCTCTCTTCAATCCGGGCAAAGCCCTCAATAGAAGAACCATCGAATCCTGTTCCGCTTTCCAGGGCCTCGGGTAGCTCCCGGATGGTAATGGAGACGGTTTTTAAGAAGCCCAGGATATCGGTAAACCATAGCTGGACAAACTTTACTTTCTTCTCCCGGACTACCTTTAATACTTCGCTGGCATCCTTACACTTCATCTTCTCCTCCTAATATGATACAAGGCTTATTACATATTAGCACATTTTTAAATCAGTTGCAAGAAAAAATTTTAAGGAGTTAGTAATGGGGTACGAAGCCATTATCGGCTTAGAGGTTCATGTTCAACTGAAGACGAAGTCTAAGATATTCTGTTCCTGTTCCACAGAGTTCGGGGCGCTTCCTAATTCTCAGGTCTGTCCGGTATGCCTGGGGCTTCCTGGTGTTTTGCCTGTTTTGAACAAGACCGCCCTGGAGTATGCTATTAAGGCTGCCTTAGCTCTCGACTGTCGGATTGCGAAAGAATCCATCTTTGCTCGGAAGAACTACTTCTATCCTGACCTACCCAAGAGTTATCAGATATCGCAGTATGAGGAGCCCCTTTCCAGTAAAGGCTTTGTAGATATTATTACCGATGGAAAATTAAAGAAAATCAGAATTACCAGGGTTCATCTGGAAGAGGATGCCGGGAAGTTATTACATGAGGAAGTAAAAGATTCTACCTTAATCGATTTCAATAGATGCGGCGTCCCCCTAATTGAGATCGTCACTGAACCGGATATTAAAAGTCCTAGAGAGGCCCGTGAGTTTTTAGCGATTTTAAAGAGTATCCTGCAGTATATTGGGGTCAGTGATTGCAATATGGAAGAGGGGTCTTTGAGGTGTGATGCTAATATTTCCGTCAGACCGTCAAAAGAAGAAACGGGGAAACGGGGAAACGGGGAAACGGGGAAAGAACTGGGTGTGAAGGTGGAGATTAAGAATATGAACTCCTTCAAGGCAGTGGAGAAAGCCTTAGAATATGAGATGCGTAGACAGATTAAAGCATTAGAAGAAGGGAAAAGAATCGTTCAGGAAACCAGGCTCTGGGATGAGAATAAGGAGATTACTATTTCTATGAGGACCAAGGAAGAGGCTCACGATTATAGATACTTTCCCGAGCCAGACTTAGTTCTTATGGAGATTGATAGAGAATGGACTGAGAGAATCAGAAAGAGTCTCCCTGAATTGCCAGAGGCGAGAAAGGCACGCTTTTCAAGGGATTACAAGATTCCAGATTATGATGCTGGGATTTTGACTTCTTCTAAGGAGTTGGCAGATTATTATGAGGAATGCATAGAAGCAGCTCGCAGGTCGCCGGTCGCAGATCGCAGGTCGCCGGTCGCAGGTCGCAAGTTCAATAAGGAAATTGCTAATTGGATAATGAGTGAACTATTGAGGGAATTGAAGGAGGGGAATATTGGAATAGAAGAGTGTAAGGCCAGACCTCAAGCATTAGCAGAGATGATGACCCTGATAGATAAGGGGATTCTCTCAAGAAAGATGGCTAAGGAGGTTTTTGTTGAAATGTTTGAGACAGGAGAGAAGGCCTCCTGGATTATAAAGAAGAGGAGCCTGGTTCAGATAAGCGATGAAGAAGCACTTACTAAGATAGTTGATAAGATATTGAAAGAGAACCCCAGGGTAGTTGAGGATTATAAGAAAGGGAAGGAGAAGGCCTTAGGCTATCTAGTTGGTCAAGTGATGAAGGAGACAAAGGGAAGAGCCAATCCTCAGATAGTCAATAAACTATTAAAGGAAGAACTTTGACTTTTCAGAGAAATTATTGTAGGATTTTAAGTGGTGATTTATGAAGAGAAGATTATTGATTGGTTCGCTGATTCTAGTTCTCTTTCTTATGGGATGTGCCACAACCAAGGTAAGGTTCCAGAGGCTGGATAGGGCCTATAGGGACATCAGGGGAGTAAAGAGGGTTGCTATTCTGGACTTCAAGAGCTATGGTGGTCGTCCGGAATCGGGGAGGGCAGCTTCTGACTTACTTGTCTCCGGTCTCTTAGAGCCCGGATTCTATGAGATTGTAGAGAGACAGAGGATTGATGAGGTGGTGCAAGAGCATAGGTTCAATCTCTCAGGAATGGTCTCCGATGCCACTATTAGGAGGATGGGGCAGATATTAGGAGTAGATGCGGTAATCTTTGGGACGGTCTCGGGATATGATGTAGAGACGATTAGGGGTCGAACCTTAGCTACCCCAGGATATTATGATAAAGAAAGTGGGATCTATATTCCTCCCATCTACCGTAACTATACCATGAAGAGTGGAAGTGTGGCGGTAAGTTATCGGATGATAAATATTGAGACGGGAAGAGTAATTGCAGCAAAATCTATCTTAAAGGATTTCAATAAGAAGCGTTACGATAGCGCCTTCTTTAAACTCCCCTCAGATGGCTCCATCTTAAATGATCTTCTAAGGAAAGTAACCTCCCGGTTTGTGAGCGAGGTCTCCCCTCATTATATAAACAAGAAAAGGAAACTGGAGAAGGGGAAGGACTCTTTCTATACCAAGCAAGGGGTGAGATTTGCCAAGATGGGGATGTGGGATGCGGCCATTGGGGAGTGGCAGAAGGCCCTGGAGAAGGACCCCAAGAATGCCTGGGCTCATAATAACTTAGGGATTGCCCATGAGAGGAAGGGGGAGGTCGCTAAGGCGAGAAGAGAATACCAAAAGGCAAGTAAGTTAGATCCCAAGGAGAAGAGATATAAGAAGAATTTAGTGGATTTAAAGAAGGCCCACGATAAAGCCCGTGGGGAGTATCTGGCTACCGGCTCTTTGAAGATGGTCATTAGAAGAAAGGGTGATATGGTCTATATTGACCTGGGCAAGAAGCACGAAGTAGGTGTAGGAGAAGTCTTCATCGTCTATCGGGAAGTGGCCATAAAACATCCGGTAACGGATGAGGTGATTGGGACAGAGGAGGAAAGAATAGGTAAGATTAAGGTGAATAAAGTTTCGGAGAAGATGTCCATTGCTGAAGTAATAAAGGAGGACCCGGAGAATAAGATAAAGGTTAAGGATAAGGTGAGGAAGAGGGGAGGAGATTAGGTCAGGTTATCAGGATATCAGGGAATCAGAGAAAGTGGGAAAGTGAGCAGGTGAGAAAAAGGTATAGAAACAGATTTAACGTTTTCGAAACTCGTATCGAGGCTTGAATCTGGAAGCTCGACGCTGGATTGTGCTAAAGAAAGGGAAGAAAATCAAGCATCGAGTTTCTACAACGAGCATCGTTACGCGCATCAACAACGACAAACTTTTATTAACGATAAACGGCAAATTTGCAAAAGTTAGATTTGAGATTGATATTTTAAAGAATTTGTGGTAACATATATTTAGTAGTTGACCAGTTAGCCAGTTTGCCAGTTAATCAGTTGGTTGATAAGTTTCCGCCAGAGGCGGATTCGCCTCTGGCGGAGATACGTTGATAAGGGACAAAAAATCCGTGTATAGAGGGGAGGTGAGATAGAAGATGAAGAAGGTATTAATTCTACTGATTCTGCTTCTGGTTTCCATAGGCCTCATCGTTGGCTGTGCCAAGAGGCTACCCATCGGGCACCAGAAGGTGGTGGAGACTAGTGGCTCTCGACCAAACTGGATCACAGTGATCCCCAAGGCAAAGAAGGGGATGATGTTCTTCAGGGGAATAAAGACCAGGGCTCCCAATCTGGATGGTGGTCTGACAGATTCCAGGATGCATGCTGCCCGCCAGGTAGCGGAGATGGTAGAGACCAAGGCCAATGTGGATTATGAGAATGCCCGGCTGGAGTATGGCATTCCCATGGATGATAAGGATATCGGCACCGTAATCCGGGACGGTCTCATCATGCTCTCCGATGCCATGATTCAAGGAGTGAAGGAAAAAGAGCTCTACTACGAGAAGGTGGAGGAGGTTGTTCCTGAAGGTGTCACCTACTTCTACAACTGCTACATTCTGATGACCATCTCTGAACAGGATTATCGCAGGATAGCTAGCCAGGTCATCAATCGCCAGAAGGCGAAAGCCAGAGCCATGAAGAACAAGAAGGCAGAAGAGTTCCTGGACAAGATGAGAGAGAGGGTCATGCAGACCAGGTTCGAGGCAGAATAGTAAAAGCTATATAGGCCGCAGGTTACAGGCTTCAGGCTATAAAGAGCTTGGGCTCTTGCCCCGTTGAAAGCTTTGTTTCCAACGGGGTGAACCTGCGGCTTGAAGCTTATGGCTGGAGTATAAGGAGGCCTTTCGCTAATGCTCAAAAACCTTGTTTCTTTGCTACCACTCAGAAATAATATGCATTCATTCTTTAAAGTTACTATTGGGATATTAGTTATCTCTTTGATTAGTGGGTGTGCTCTATTGCCTTTGCGGCCAGGATGGAAGCTGGTTGAGAGGTCCCAGAAGAAGAAGCCTTCCTGGGTGACAAAGGAGAAGAAGGCGGATGATAAGTATCTCTACTTCAGTGGGATGCGCACCCAAGCCCGGCGATTAGAGGATGGGGAGAGCGATGCGGTAAAGAATGCAGCGCGCAAGATTGTAGAGTACTTTGGCCAGGAAGGAATCATCCTCTATGAAAAGAAGAGAACAGAGATAGAGACCCAGTTATTGGATCAGGTTAAGTTTAAAGGGGCGGCCGCTGTCCGGGCAGCAAAACTGCAGGAGATGTACTATGAGAAGTGGCAGAGCACCACAAAGGATAAGATCCAGTTCAGTTACGATGTCTATGTCTTAATAAAATACCCCATAAAAGAGTTAGAAAAAGAAAAAGCAACCCAGAGAAAGAAGGCCATAGAGTTAACCAAAGGGGCCCTTGCTCTTTCTCAGAATGCCGAGAGAGCTCTGGCCCAGGGAAGGATAAGAGAAAGCATCTCTCAATATGCCAGGGCCCTGGACTTTCTATCCCGAGTAAGTATCCTGGTGGAGATTTCACCAGAGATAAATAATGAGACCCTCAAGGCCGATATAAGAAGCGATTTAGAGGAAATAACATCTAAGATAAAGACTGAAGGAAGAGGAAGCGGTCAAGAGGCTATAGTTAAAAAACCTCTTAAAAAGCCCCTCACTTTGAAGGTCAGTTATCAGGAAAAAGAGAAATCTATTCTAGTGAGAGGTCTTCCGGTAACCTTTGAATTTGTGAAAGGAAAAGGAAGCCTAAAAACTCTGACAAGAACGAACAATAATGGTGTGGCAAGTTGTAGGGTATGGCGGGTTGACTCTTCCCTTAAGCCAAATATAGTTGAAGGGAAGATAGATATTAGAAGACTCCTGGGCAAGAAGAAGGATGAGGAGATAGATAAGACCCTTTTGAAGTTAGCCAGCCTCAAGGAGAGATATACCTTCAACTCCTATCTTCCCAGAGAGAAGAAGGTCTTCTTTATCAAGGTTATTGAGAGGAACTTAAGAGAAAGAGTTACTCCTTCTCTGGTTCAGGGAGAGATAGAGGGGGGACTCATTGATGACGATTACCAGCTCAAGAGGAAGGGAGAGATTACAGATAGCCAGGCAAGAAAAATTCTTAAAGGGAACAAAACCCTCATCCAAAACCTGGGCAGAGAATTAGGCTTTGATGTTTTAGTTATTGGCCAGGCGCGAACAGAGTTCTTGGGAAGCACCATCCCTATGTATGGAAAGGAGATAGAGTTTGCTCCCGGTTGTCGAGCAAGCGTCTCCCTAAAGGTGATGGAAGCCCAAAGTGGTAGAATAATAGCCTCGGTGAGCGAAGGAAGAGTAAAGGAGTTCGGCCGCACGAAGAAAGAGGCCGGAGAAAAGGCCTTGAAGAAAGCGGGAAAGAAGATCTCTCAATCCCTACTTAATCAACTGGATCCCCTCTTTTAAACGCAGATTATCGCAGATCAAAACGCAGATGACCGCAGATAGACTAACGGAAAGAAAAAAATGAAAGACTACAAACTTATTTTACTTGTTACTTGTTACTTGCTACTTGTTACTTTTCCAGTCGGGGCGCAGCCACCTGAGATAGTCTCTATTTCTCCTGCTAAAGGAGATAGAGGAATAAAGACCGATACCCTAATCAGAGTCACCTTCAATAAAGAGATGGATGAGGAGTCTGTAGAGGAAAATTTTATCATTAATCCTAAGATAAAGGGGGAATTTTATTGGGAAAAGAATACCTTAGTCTTTCGCCCTGCGAAAGAGCTGATTCCCTCTACTATCTATACCATTTCTCTAAGCAGCCCAATCAAGGACAATAAAGGGAGTCCCTTAATCATTAGTTATTTTAAGACCATAGATCAGGTGCTTTATATTGACAGAAATAATATCTGGATAGCGAATGCTGATGGAAGTAGAAGAAAAAATCTAACTCATGACCCGGGAAACTATTTCCAACCCATGTGGTTAAAGGGAAACGAGAAGATTATCTTTGAACTGGATTCTGACCTCTGGATTATGAATAGAGACGGTAGCGACAAGAAACCCCTGACTACGGGGAAAGCAGTAGTCTCTCATGAGTCTCTGCCTTCTCCAGATGGAAGGAAGGTGGCCTTCCTCTCCAAGGATGGGGAGATCCGGGTAGTAGATGTTGAGAAGGGGACAGAGACCAAGATATTCTTCCCAGAGGATCCCAAGAAGAGCAGCCTTGGTCTGGGGTCTCCATTCGCCTGGTCGCCAGATAGTAATTATCTGCTTCATAATAGACTGAGCAAGGGGAAGATCCTGGATATCTGGATGGCAGGCACTGATGGAAAAGAAGAGAAACCCCTGACCAAGAATAGGTGGGAGAGCAATGACTGGGGCTTTAAGTTTTCTTTAGATGGAAAAAAGATTGCCTATGCCATAGAGGGCGCTCTCTATACCATGGATAATGATGGAAGCAATAAGAAGAGAGTGAGCGGGGACATAGAACTTAACGAGGATAAATTTTCCTTTTCTCCAGAAGGGGCAAAAATTATTTTTCTCTCAAACTATAATATCTGGATAGTTAATACGGATGGTAGCGACCTTAGACAATTAACAGAAGGAAGCAATAGTAATTATCCTTCCTGGTCATCGGATGGAGAGAAGATCGTTTTTACTAAATCGGATGAGGAGAAGAATAGCAACGATCTCTGGATGATGAATGGGGAAGGAAAGAATCAAGTGTCGTTGACGAGAGCGAAAATAGTTTTAGAACGCCCGGTATTCTCTTCCGATGGAAGACATCTTGCTTTCTGGACCATAGAAGGCACAGACTATTATTTCTGGATTATGAATATCGATGGTATTGGGGAACAAATACTCTCCTCCGGAAAGGAGAGGTCCATTGTGAAACCAAATCCTTATCTTTGGTCCCAAAGCACGGATTAGCACGAATAAAAGAACGGATTGGCACGGATAAAAGACGCCCAGGAAAGCCCCCGTAGATAAGCTTTGCTATCAACGGGGCAGGGGCGTCTTTTTTTGACATTATTTCGGAGGCGTGGTATACTAAACGCAGATGTATAGTACGGGGGTGAAAAGGGTTAAAAGGGTAGAGGGGGTTTACCCCCTTAACCCTCTTACCCCGCCTAACCCCTTTAACCCTTCGTAATTGAAATCAGCGGCAATCAGTGCACTATATTAGCGACAATCAGCGTTTAGGAGGTCTAACGGGATGAAGTTAAACTGGTCACTTTTAGTGACTCTCTTTATTTCTTTCATTATTCTGGGAGTTTTTTTAGTGGGAATAGAGAATATGGACCAAGTAATCTCAGCTTGGGAAGAGGAGGTGGCAATAGTCGCCTTCTTAAAAGAAGACCTTAGTCCAGATGAGGTAGACAAGTTATATGATAAGATAATGGGAGAGGAATACGTGGAAGAAATTATCTATACTTCAAAAGAGGAGGCCCTGGAGAAATTTCTGAAGGAAGAAGCCCTGGAAAAAGAGATGGATATTTTAGGAGAGAATCCCTTTCCGGCCTCCGTACTTGTTAAGACTGAGAGAAAGTTAGGAGTAATAAAAGAGATTTCAAAAAGAATAGCCGACTATCCAGAGATTGAAGAGGTAGACTATGGTGGGAGGGGGGCAGAGGAACTCTTCAGGGCTACTACTCTTTTCCGGATGGTTGGCCTCGTTACGGGAGTTATTCTTGGCCTGGGACTTTTAATAGTCGCCTCCCTTCTCTTTAGACTAACATTACCGAAGGAGAAGATAGAGAGATTAAAGGAGAAGGAAAGAAGCATTTGGATGATAAGGGGAAGCTTCCTTGGCCAGGGAATCCTACAGGGCCTCTTTACCTCATTATTCGCCTTGGGCGTTTTATATGGGATATACCGCTTATTGATTTCGAGGGTAGAGACTATCTCATTTATGAATTTAGAGACGGCCTTGGGCCTAGTAGGTGCTGGTTTAGTCTTCGGTTTGATGGGAAGCCTATTTTCCTGGCGGGTAATTAAGTAGATGGTTTATGGTTTACGGTTTACGGTTTACGGCTTACTTTTTATCTTGTTGTTCACTGTTCACTGTTCACTGTTTACTGTTTCTGCTTTCGCTCTTTATGAGGAGAAAATTAAGGAGTACGATAAAAAGATTCAGGAGAAGGAGAGAGAGAAGACGAAAGCAAAGAAGGAACTTACCACCGAGAAGAAGAAGTTAGAGAAGAAAAGGATTCAGGAAAGGAATCTCCGTATTAAACTGGATAAAATCAAGAAGCATTTGGAAGTAAAGAAGAAAGAGATTATTATCTATGACGAAAACCTAAAGAAGACCAAGAAAAAATTAGAGAAGAAGGAAGAGAACTTAGGAGAGGCGACCGAAAACTTGAGAACCAGTCAGGGTACGCTGGGAGAAAGATTAATCATTATCTATAAGAGAAAGAGCCTCCCTTATCCCCACAATTTTTCTCAAAAGATTCTGCAGAAAAAATCTATGAATATTACTGCCTCCTGCGATGCTGATGAGTTAGTCAGGGATGAAGAGAAAAAGAAGGGAATAGAAAGAGAGAAGAAGAGTCTGGAGGAGAAAAGGACACGAATTACTACTTATAAAGAGACAGCTTTAAAGAGAAAGGGCGAGATAGAGAAGAATAAGAGGGTAAAGGAAACGCTCTTAACCAAGACAGAGAAAGAAAGGATCGCCTATCAGAAAAGAGTTAGAAAACTCAAGAAGGCCTCAAAGGAACTGGAGGCCCTGATTAGAAATCTGGAAGTCAAGAAGAAGGAGACTATAGAGCAGGCCCGGCTCGCCTCTTTAGCCTTCAGGCAGAAGAAGCGGCGCCTTCCCTGGCCGACCATAAGCCACCAGGTAACCAAGACCTATGGAAAACATCAACATCCTCAGTATAAGACATATACCTTTCATAAGGGGATTGATATTAAGGCTCCTCAGGGAGCAGAGGTGTGGGCGGTATCGAAGGGAAGCATAGTCTTTGCCCAATGGTCGCAGAAGCCAGGCTTAAGAGAATATGGAAAGATGGTCATGATTGCTCATGGGGGAGGTTATTATACCCTCTATGCCCACTTGGATAGCATCCTGGTTAAAGAAAATCAGGAGGTAGAAGGAGGAAAATTGATTGGTAAGGTGGGCCAAACGGCTTCAAAGAAAGGGTCCTATCTTTACTTTGAGATAAGAAAGGATGGTGCCCCCTTAAATCCCTTGCACTGGCTGAGAAAATAAGAACCTGCTAAAGCAGAACCTTGTTTTTCGCTTCGCTCAAAATAAGAAAGTGGGCAGGTGGGAAAGTGAGAAGCGGAGAAAAGGAGAAACGGGGAAACGGTGAAAGGGCAGAAGATCAATGAAAAATGTGGAATGCGTTATGCAAAGGACGTTGAGCCCGTTTTGCCTGTTATACCGGTTAGCCCGTAAAGAATAAGAAGCGGGTTTAACAGGTCAACGGGTTTAACGGGTCTAACGCATCAACGCATAAACGTATTTACTTATTAACGTATAAACTTTTATTATATGGAGGTAAAGATGAAGAGAAAGAATGGAATAAAGATTGTAATTTTGACAATTGTAATGATCCTTATTGTTGGGGGAGGAATATCTGGCAAGGTAAACGAGAGGAGGGAGACCTATAAGTATATTGGCCTCTTCTCCAAGGTCCTCTCCCTGGTCAAGTCAAACTATATTAAGGAAGTGAAGACCAGGGACTTGATCTACGGGGCCCTGAAGGGAATGATGAAGACCTTAGACCCCTACTCTCAGTTCATGGACCCTGAGACCTATAGGGAGATGCAGATTGAGACAGAGGGGAAGTTTGAGGGATTGGGGATAAGTATCTGGATAAGGGATGGGCAACTCACCGTTGTCTCCCCCATTGAGGGGACTCCGGCATATGAGATCGGAATTCAGGCTGGAGATAGAATTGTAAAAATAGATGGAGAATCGACCAAGGATATCACCTTACAGGATGCGGTCAAAAAGATGAGAGGTAAAAAGGGGACCTCTGTTGTCTTAACTATAGAAAGGGAAGGGATTGATGAACCTTTGGAGTTTACTATCGTCCGCGGCGTAATCATAGTAAAGAGCATTCCCTATTCTTTTCTGACAGAGGATAAGATCGGCTACATTCGAATCAGAGAATTCAAAAAGTCGGCAGGTAAAAATTTAGAAATAGCCCTAAAAGAATTAGAGAAAGAAGGGATGCAAGGCCTAATCCTTGATTTGCGCAATAACCACGGGGGGCTATTGAATGAGGCGGTAGAAGTCTGTGATAAGTTTCTCCCTAAGAATAGTCTGATCGTTTCCACAGAGGGAAGAATCTCTTCTCAGAATTTGAAATATCTTTCAAGTGAAGTGCCCCATCCTGATTATCCCTTAGTAGTGCTCATCAATAAGGGGAGTGCCTCTGCCTCTGAGGTAGTGGCCGGCGCTATTCAGGATTATGGGAGAGGGACTATCATTGGAGAGAAGTCCTTTGGTAAGGCGAGGGTACAGAGCGTATTGACCTTAGAGGATGGTTCAGGCTTGAGGCTTACTACCGCTTATTACCTCACCCCGAAAGGGAGGAACATCGATGAAAAGGGAATCGACCCGGACATCGAAGTGAAATTACCCACTCTTCCCAAGATAGTCTCTAAGATCGCCAGCAAGGGATACTTCAGAGGTTTTAGCCAGAAGTATCTCCTTATTCATCCTGATGTAAATAAGGAATTCAGAGTTAAGCTTGCGTATCTGGACGAGTTTTCTTTGTTCTTGAAAGAGAAGAAGTTTGATCTTAAAGAGAAGGAGTGGAAATCGGCGACCCCTGAAATTAAGAGAGAGTTGAGAATTGCTATAACAAGGCAGGCCCTGGGAGAAAGAATAGCCTATGAGATTACCAGGGACGGAGATATCCAGTTTCAGAAAGCAGTAGAGGTAATCAAAGAAGAGCTCTCCCATAGGACCTTAGCCCAAGCAGGCAAATAGTAACTGCTTCCGGCTACAAGCTTCAAGCTGCAAGTTTTTTATTGTCGCCTGCAGCCTGAGACCTGAGGCTTGAAGCGCCAGCCAATGCACTAGTAGAAATTATCGATGGGGTCAAGGATGATTGAAAAAAAGTATAAATTTTTGAAGATAGTAATTATCATTGCTATTTTAGGACTTCTCTTTGCCTGTTTCTGGATTGATTATCAGCAGATGGGAAGGGTAACTCTCTTTGACTGGTTGAAGAGGATAGATTATGAGGCAAAGGCAAGGGAGATAGATTCCGCCATTGATGAGAGACTGGCTGAACTGGGAGTAGGCCGCCAGGACATTATCGAGAAGAAAAAGGAAAAGAGAAAGAAGGGAGAGATAGAGTGGACCCATATTACAAAAAGGGTAAGAATATCTCCTAAAGAGTCTTTAAAGAAGTATGAGAAGGCAGTTAGCCAAGCAGTAAAAAGAGAAGGTGGAAGAATAATCAAGGTCAAAGAGGGAGAAATTAAAGGAAAAAAAATTCTCAGCATGAAAATCGGGGTGAGGAAGATTCCCATCCAGACGCTCATCTTAGAGCAACCGAAAGCCAGGATAGCCATTATCATCGATGACTTGGGGATGGGAGGAAGGACAACGAGGGAACTCTTGGCTATGGATCGTCCGTTGAACTTCTCCATCCTGCCATTTTTACCCCATTCTAAAGATACTGCTATAGAAGCAAAGAAAAGAGGTTTTTTAGTTATGCTTCATCTTCCTATGGAGCCAAAGGGATATCCGGCTTCAGATAAGGACCCGGGAAAGGGTGCCATTCTCATGAGTACTCCCCGAAGAGAGATAGCAAAGATAATCGCCCAGGATCTTTCTGGTATTCCCTACGTTCAGGGAGTGAATAACCATATGGGTTCCCGCCTGACAGAAGATAAAGAAATCATAAATCTAATATTAAAAGAGTTAAAGAAAAGAAACCTCTTCTTCATAGATAGTAAGACCTCTGACGAATCCGTTGCTTATAGAGAAGCCAAGAAACTCGGCCTTAAATGTGGAAAGAGAAACGTCTTTTTAGATAATGAGATCGATCTCGATTACATCAAGGGACAGATTCGTCTTCTGGCTAAAATAGCCCTGAATGAGGGGCAGGCAATCGCCATCGGCCATCCCCATCTTCCCACCATTCGAGCCATTAAAGAGGCCATTCCGGAGTTGGAGAACCAGGGAATAGAATTTGTCCTGGTTTCAGAATTACTTGAATAGCTGTGGATGAAATCCCAAATCCCAAATTACAAATCACAAACAATATACAATGACCAAATGACCGAAATTCCAAACAAAAACCCGTTACAAGTTCTTTGTTTTGGTCATTATGATTTTGGTAATTGGAATTTGTTTGTAATTTGGTGCTTGGTGCTTGTAATTTTCGATTACTGTAAACTGGTTACTGGTTACTTCGGGGGATGTGATGCTTATCTTAGGAATTGAGACCTCTTGTGATGAGACGGCAGCATCGGTAGTGAAGGATGGCAAGAGGATTCTATCGAATGTCATTGCTTCTCAGGTTGCTATTCATAGGAAGTTCTGGGGGGTAGTTCCTGAGATCGCTTCCCGGAAACACCTGGAATTAATAAATCCTGTCATATCTGAGGCATTATCGGAAGCAAAGATTGGTTTCTCTGATCTGGATGGGATAGCGGTAACCTATGGTCCGGGTCTGGTAGGAGCATTGTTAGTCGGTCTCTCTACAGCAAAGGCTATTGCTTATGCTGATAACCTCCCTTTTGTAGGTATCAATCACTTGGAGGGCCATATCTATGCTAATTACTTAGAACATCCTTCCTTAAAGTTTCCCTTCTTAGCATTAATCGTCTCTGGTGGCCATTCAGACTTGGTCTATGTTAAGGATCATGGAAAGTACGAGGTAATGGGAAGAACCAGGGACGATGCACCAGGAGAGGCCTTTGATAAGATAGCAAAGTTCCTGAAATTAGGCTATCCAGGGGGGCCCATTATAGACACATTATCGAAGAAAGGGAATCCAAAAGCAATCTCCTTCCCCAGGTCCTGCTTCAAGGCTAAAGAGACGCTTGATTTCTCCTTCAGTGGAATAAAAACGGCAGTTGTCAACTACATCGCAGGTCGCAGGTCGCAGGTCGCAGGTCGCAGGTCGCAAATCGCAAGTCACATGTTGCTTAAAAACGACGAGCGACAGAGTCCCGATGAAATCGGGACGGGCGACAAGCGACAAACGAAATGGGCGACGAGCAATAAGCTACTATGCAATATTGTGGCCAGTTTCCAGGAAGCGATTGTTGATATGCTTATCAAGAATACCCTGAGGGCAGCGAAGATAAAGGGAGTAGAAAGAATTGTCTTGGCCGGGGGAGTGGCTGCGAATAGCCGTTTGAGAGAGAGACTAAGAGAAGAAACAACAGCAAGAGACATAAGACTCATATTTCCACGGGAAGAATTATGCACAGATAATGCAGCCATGATCGCCTGCTGTGGTTATTATAAGCTAAAGGAGAGAATCAGGTCAGACCTATTGTTGAATGCTGTGGCTAACCTCAGCTTAGGAAAAACAGTATGAAAGAGTTTAGGGAACTTGCTATAAGAGCAGTAAAAGAGGCCGGGAATATATTAAGAGAAAATCTGGGTAGGATAAAAAGGATCGATTACAAAGGAAAGGTAAGTTTAGTCACAGATATCGATAGAATGGCAGAGCAGGTAATCCTCAGTATTATTAAGGAGAAGTATCCTTCTCATGATATTCTGACTGAGGAGAGAAGAATAGAGGAGAGGGGCAGTCGATATAAGTGGATTATCGATCCCTTAGATGGGACGACAAACTATGTCCATAAATACCCCAGATACTGCGTCTCCATTGCTTTGGAAGAAGATAGTGAAGTCATATTGGGAGTGGTCTATGATCCAGTTCCCGATGAACTATTCTTAGCAGAGAAGGGGAGGGGAGCCACTTTAAATGGAAGGAGAATCTCTGTCTCTAAGATAAATAAATTGGATAAGAGCCTCTTAGCCACTGGCTTCCCCTATGATAGAAGGGAAAGGGCAGACGAATATCTCAAGATTTATAGAGAATTCATGGTAAACTCCCAAGGAATAAGGAGGGATGGAGCAGCGGCCTTAAACCTCTGTTATATTGCTAATGGCCGCTTCGATGGCTTCTGGGAGGAGCAACTCGTTCCCTGGGATGTGGCAGCAGGAAGCCTCATTGTTGCTGAAGCCGGAGGAAGTGTCACCGATTTTAATGGAAATAAACTCGATATCTATGAAAAAGAGATATTAGCCTCAAACGGAAAAATCCACTTAGAAATGCAAGAAATTCTGGGCAAAATTACCAAAAGGAGCCCGCAAAAGCCCAAAAAGAAGGAAGCCTTTCGCTTCGCTCAAGAACCTTGTTTTTTTCGCCAAAAGCTCAAAAAATAGGCCCAAAAACCTCAAAAATGACCCCCTTTTAGCCATTTTTGGCCTTTTTTCTGACAAAAAAGCCCCCAAATCGGGGGCTTTTGATTTGATAAAGATAAGTAACTAAAGTTACTTTTTATTCTCTACCGCCTTTACCTTTCCTTCAATGGTCAACCCTTTGTCTCTGCGATCATCGATCTCGATGGTAGTGACTACTCTCTTTATTCCTTCCTTGAAAGGGACCTCGTGCATCTTCCTAATCCACTTCAAGACCTCATCCAAATCTCCTTCAATGATGGTTCCCATTGCAGTCAATTCGTATTTCAAATTACTCTCTTTTAGAACCTTCAAGACATCGGCCACATATTTACTCATGCTTGGGGTTCCTGTTCCTAAGGGTAGAATACTTACTTCAACCACTGCCATCTCTTTCCCCTCCTTTTCAAACACGGATGGGCACGGATAACAATACGGATGAGCACGGATTAAATCAGTGCTAATCAGTGTCCCAAATCAGTGCTAATCCGTGATTCAGTATTCAATTCCTCTCCTTCCTTTTATTCCTTTCTTATAGGGATGATTGATCTCCCTCATCTCGGTTACTAAGTTTGCGGTTTCTATTATCTTTTTTGGCGCTCCTCTTCCAGTAAGGATTAATTCCACCCCTTTCGGCTTCTTCTTTATTAAATCCAAGACCTCGTTTATTTCTATCAGCCTATCACGCAGGGCGATATTTATCTCATCCAGAATGATAAGATCATACTTTTTGCTCATAATTGTTTTTTTGGCAAAAGTCAAACCTTCTTGACACTCTTTTTCTAACCTTTTCTTCTTTCCACCAAAGAAAGGATGGACCGGACAGAAGGAATGGACCTTTAAATTAAGCTTCTTTGCTATTTTCACTTCACCCGATCCTTTTCCCTTAAAGAATTGAATGATGGCTACTCTTAATCCCTGGCCCGAGGCCCTCATTGCTTGTCCCCAGGCAGCAGTGGTCTTTCCCTTTCCGTTGCCAGTATAGACTTGAACCAGTCCTCTTTTTAGTTTCATCTTTTCCTCATTTCGTTCAGAATTAGTTGACAAGTTGATACGTTAATAAGTTAATACGAGAATAAGTAAATACGTTAATAAGTCCCTTTTCCTTATTCTCTTATTCGCTTATTTTCTTATTAACTTGCATCCTTGTTAACTTTTGTTCTCACTTTCTCACCTGCTCACTTTCCCACTTTCTCCTGATCACTGTTCGCTGGTTACTGGTTACTTTGGGATTCACCGATCACTATTTCCTGGGTAAGCCATTCCCTTTAATTCTTCCACATACTTCGTGGCAGCAAAGGCCGCTAAAGCTCCTTCACCACAGGCGGTGATTATCTGACGTAAAAGCTTCTTTCTGCAATCACCACAGGCATAGACCCCATCTACTGAGGTCTTCATATTTTCATCAGTCGGAATGTATCCCTCCTTATCCATATCGACTAAGCCTCTTAAGAACTTGGTAGCCGGGACAATACCTATCGAGACGAAAACCCCCGTACAAGGAATTTCCTTTTCCTCTTCTGTTTTTTTATTTTTCACCCTGATCCCATCTACTCCTTCTTTTCCCAGAATTTCTGTCACTACTGAATCCCAGACGAATTCTATTTTTTCATTAGCCAGAGCCCTTTCCTGTAATATCCTGGTGGCTCTCAATCTCTCCCGGCGATGAATCAGGGTTACCTTTTTAGCGAATTTCGTTAAGGATAGGACCTCTTCCACTGCGCTGTCTCCTCCTCCAACAACTACAATATCTTGCCCCTTAAATAGTGGGCCGTCACAAGTGGCACAGTAGGAGACTCCCTTGCCCAGTAACCGGTCTTCTCCTAAAATTCCTAGTTTCCGAGGCTGAGTGCCACTGGCTACAATTATGGCTGACGCTTTATATTCTCTATCTTTAGTTTTTACTACCCTCTT
>DRGV01000053.1 GCA_011049955.1 bacterium | reverse complement strand
CTCCCGGACCCTTCCCTTTCGTTCCCCAGGTAAAGAGAAATTTTCCCTTAGAATCGAACTTCTGAATCCTATTATTCTTGGTATCAGCAATATAGATATTCCCCAATCTATCGACAGCGATATCTGAGGGAACTCTAAACTCTCCTTCCTTCTTCCCCTCTTCTCCAAAAGAAAAAAGGAACTTCCCCTGAGAATCAAACTTCTGAATCCTGTTATTACCGTAGTCGCTCACGTAGATATTTCCCCAGGAGTCAACATCTATGCCAAAGGGATAGTGGAACTGGCCATCCCCCTGACCTTCGTTGCCCCAGCGGGCAACGAACTTCCCCTGGGAAGTGAATTTTTTAACGGAGTGGCTATAGGAATTGACAACATAGATATAACCCAGCATATCTACTGCCAAATCATAGGGGTAGTATAATTCAGCCCCAAGTTCAGATTTCCTGGGCCATCTGGCGATGAAATTCCCTTGGGAATCAAACTTCTGGAAGGAGTTATTCTGCTTATCTGCCACATAGATATTCCCCCGGCTATCCAGGGTGATGCCCATGGGATACTGGAAGGCCCCATCCCACCTTCCACATTCTCCCCACTTCTTGACAAATTCGTAATCCTCTCCCCACACCATTGTCGTTATTCCCATCAGCAGAAAAATTAGAGTCGCTAGTACTCTCTTCACCTTCTCCCCCGATTAAAATCAGTTTGACAGTTTAAAATTCTTTCCGTTTCATGATACATCATCTTTTAAGTGACCGGAGAAGATAAGTTTTACGGCTCAGATTATAGGCTATGATATGAGGTAGAGTCTTGAAGGGAGGGGGAAATAACCTTTTAGTCATAGAGAAGAGGGAGTAAAACTTCTTCATCGTCCAACGGACACCCTCTTGTAATTCCTCTCTGGTCATCTGCTGGGGTTGAAATACCACGGTTGATAAATCATACTTTGACCAATCCCGCTCCACTATCCTATTCTCTCTCTCTAACTTTTCATAGAGTTGGGTTCCAGGTAACGGAGTTAATAAATGAAAAGTAGCCATATCAAGCCTCAACTCCTGGGCAAATCTAAGGGTCTTTTCGAATACTTTCTTATCGTCAGAGTCAAAGCCAAAGATAAAGGAACCTTCTACCCGGATGCCATGCTTTTTTAGTCTATTAATGGCATCCTTAAAATTGATATATTTTTTGAACTTCTTTAAACCAATGTCAGATAAGGATTCAAACCCAATATAGACCCCCTCGCAACCGCTCTGGGCAGCCAACTTGAGAAGTTCTTCATCCTGTGCTATGCTTAAATCCGCCTGACTGAACCATCTTTTCTTGTAGGGGATTAAGGCCTTAAAGAGTTCTTTGGCGTACTTAGTATGAGCGACAACATTATCGTCAGCAAAGACGGTAAAATTCCCTTTTAAGCTTTCAATCTCTTTTACAACATCTTTTACTGGTCGAAAACGATGTCTTCTGCCAAAGAACTTGGTCACGGAACAGAAATCGCAGTCAAAGGGACAGCCCCGGGTTGTCTGGATGAAGTTCTTGGTCAGGTATCTCTTCCCCTGGAGTAAGTCCCTTCTGGGAAGGGGCAGGTTTTCTAAACTTGGTTTCTGTGGGGATTGATAGAATTTTTTTAATCTTTTCTTTTTAAAATCCTCAATTACCTCTGGCCAGAGATTCTCTGCTTCCCCAATGACTATGCTATCCGCATGCTGAATGGCCTCCTGGGGAAGCGCTGAAGGATGAATCCCACCCAAGACTACTTTTACCCCACGCTTTTTGAATTCATCGCCAATTTCATAGGCTCGTGGAGCGGTAGCGGTAAGGGAGGTAATCCCCACCAGATCAACCTCTTCTTCAAAATCGATTCTATCTATATGCTCATCAATAAGGGTTACCTCTACATCCTTCGGGGTCAATGCTGCTACATAGAGAAGGTTCAGGGGAGGAAGGGCAAAAAACTTTGTCCACCCTTTTTGTTCTCTGGTTATTGGAACAATTAGTTTTAATTTCATTTAATCTCCTTTTGCTCTGAACCCAGCACCTTTCTGTTACGAAAAGATATTTCAAAGTAAAAGGTGCTGGGTAAATATTCTAAAAGGTGCTCTGACAACCCGATCGCAGGTTCTAAAAGTACCTAAAAGCCTCTTGGTTGGTCTCCAGTTTACAACTACTGCCCCTTGAGGACATATCTTCTCACAGCAATAGCATCTGGTACAGTCTCCTTTACGTATAGGATAGGGATTGAGTTTTATTATTCCCGAGGGACATATCTCGGCGCACTTGCCACATTTAATGCATTCCTCTTTATCTACTTCTATTTTTGGTAGATGTTTATTTACTCTCCCCTTCGTTAGCCATAGAGAAGAAAGATGAAGCAAGGAAAACCTGAACTTAAATTCGGGAAGAATGTTTAATCGATTCCCTTCTTTAACTAACCTATAGTTTTTGACCATCTCTTGGCCAAATTTTTCTGCCTCTTCTAAGTCCTTTTCGTCCGGATGGCCCTTGCTATAGTTAAACTCAATATAGAGCTGAAAGGAATCATAACCCCTGATACTTAATTCCCCCAAAACTAACAAACCTCTTTCCTTCAGTCCTTTTGCCATTCTTGGTAGAGTATTAGCATCCTGGCCACCATGGGTGCAGAAGATGAAATTCAACTTATCCTTTAAGAAAGAAAGTTTTTTAATAAAATCCCTTACATTCTAGGGCTTTTGAAAGTAGAAAACCGGGGTGCCGATACCGATTAGATCATAATTTTTCAACTTTTCTTAATTCTATTTCTTTTAAGGTGATTAAGGTGCAGGAATTATCTGTACTTTTTATTCCTTTAGCAATGGCCCGGACCACCTTCTCCGTATTCCCTGTCTGAGAAAAATAGACAATCAGTGCTTTCAATGCTCACTCCAGCATGCCTCAAAAGTTAGCAAGAAATAACACGGGAATCCTTAAATCACAAGCACCAAATCACAAATCACAAACAATATACAATGACCAAATGACCGAAATCACAAACAATGGTTTTGGACATTGGAATTTTGGATTTGGGATTTGTTTGGAATTTGTTTATTGGAATTTTCCTTGCTATTTCTTTACTTCAGGGGTTCCACTACCTCTACTCCTTTGGGAACCTTGAACTCAAACTCTGAATCTGGAATCTTAGTATTAATCTCGATATCTTTAAATTCTATCAAGGTGGTATCACCATTCGGCTCAAAAATCTTGGTCTTGACTGGCCAATATTCTTTAGTATCGATCCATAAGATTATTTTGGATATATATCTCGATTCCTCTTCTCTTTTAGGAATGAGTTCCAGCGAACAAAAGTCCTTTTTCTCTTCAAGGAGCCTGACCTGGTAGTTCTTCTTCAGATATTCCATAGACTTCCCAAAACCCACAAAGAGCCCTAAGGTCTCTCCTGCCCCCGCTAAATCATACTTCTCGGCCACTTTCATATCGGGATAGTAGAGCCACATTCTCTTTCCCTTAATAATCATCAAAAGTGGGTCAGGGGCCGAATATTCCCAGGACATCCTATCTGATTTCTTATAACTCATCTTCCCTCGAGAGATTAACTTCTCCTCCAATAATTCTAAGACCTTTTCTTGACTAAAATTTGCTTTAAGGTCTTTTATTCCCTTCTGCTTCTTGTCCATTTCCTTCAAGATACTATCCAGGTCATTCCCCGCCCAAACAGAACTCCCCAAAAGGATCATTGCCAACAAAAGCAACAATACCTTCTTCATAACCCACTCCTTCTATCTGCGATTATCTGCGTTAATCTGCTTCTCCCAGAAGGGATAAAAATTATACCACTGATCAGGATATTTGTTTATATACTTCTCAAAACTTTGTTCGATCGCGAACCGCCGTAAATAAAAAAGAAATGCGAATCAACGCGAATAAATTCACGAGAATTCGCGTCTTAATTCCTCACTCTTTTACTTTTTACTTTTTCATTTTTACTTTTAACTTAAAAATGGTGGGCGGTGCAGGATTTGAACCTGCGACTTCTACCTTGTAAGGGTAGCACTCTCCCGCTGAGTTAACCGCCCCTGGCGTCCCCAACCGGATTTGAACCGGTGCTGCCAGGTTGCCCCGAAAAGGTGCGTTAAAGAGGATGGTGCCGCCAACCGGATTTGAACCGGTGCCGTCAGGTTGAAAACCTGATGTCCTAAACCAGGCTAGACGATGGCGGCATAAAAATTTTAACGCACCTCGGGGTAAAAAAACCTGATGCCTGCACCGTTGTCCGATTTACGACGATGCGCTTCGCTTGCCTCGTCTAAATAAGAAGTAAACAAGGTTCTTGAGCGTTAGCGAAAGGCATCCTTATTTATCGGACTTTACGGGGTCCTAACCAGGCTAGACGATGGGGACGTTTATGGTGAGCCGCACAGGACTCGAACCTGTCACACCCGCCTTAAAAGGGCGGTGCTCTACCGGATGAGCTAGCGGCCCATAAATTGCCACGTTATACTATCATACTTTCTCTTATTCTGTCAACCATAGGTATAGAACATCTATTCTACCTTTTCCGTCAGAGGCGGACCTGCCTCCGGCATGGCGCGCGAATGGTTCCAAGTAAAAGATTTTGATTAAAATGACGGCGCGCCTTGCTTGCCCCGTCTCTGTCTAGCGACAGATAACGGCGCGCTTCGCTCTCCGCTGTCTTTTACTTATTGAAGTTCCGATGCTGTAAAATATGTTCTTCCTCTTGAAACTTCAAGGTTAACGAAGAGTCTTGTCCAAGACAATAGTTTGGTTTCTCTGGGGACCAACAGAAATGAGGGCAATCTTAATCCCTAATAGTTTCTTTATTTTTTTAACATATTTTTTAGTGTTGGGCGGAAGTTTTTTATAGCTTTTGATTCTAGATATCGACTCCTGCCAGCCTTTCAATACTTCATACTGGGGCTTGCATTGTGACAAAACCCTTAGACTATTAGGAAAGAAATTTATTTCCCTTCCCCGGTATCTATAATGGGTGCAGATCTTTATCTCTTTTAATTCATCGAAGACATCTAATTTTGTTAAAATTAGACTATCCAATCCATTTATCTGTATAGCGCTTCGCAGAAGTACCAGATCTAACCAACCACACCTACGGGGCCTTCCAGTAGTTGCTCCATACTCCCTTCCCCTTTCTCTTACTCTCTCTCCCAATCTTTTAGGAAGTTCGGTGGGCAGGGGCCCTCCCCCTACTCTCGTGGTATAGGCCTTGGCTACACCAATTACTCTATCTATTCTTGTCGGCCCCACTCCCAGGCCAGTCAAGACACCACCCACTACGGGATGAGAAGAGGTGACATAGGGATAGGTCCCCCAGTCGATGTCCAAAAATGTCCCCTGGGCACCTTCAAGGAGGACACTCTTCCCTTTATCTATTGCCCGATTAATGAGAAGCGAGGTATTAGTAACATATTTCTTTATTCTTCTTCCATAGGAAGAATATTCTATCAGAACTTTTCTATAGGAGAATCCCTTTTGATGATAGATTTTTCTAAGTAATTGATTCTTCTCATCCAAAATTTTTTTGAACTTTTTCTTAAAGGTCTTCTCGTCTATAAGATCAGCAACCCTTATTCCGGTTCGTGCCACTTTATCCGTATAGCAAGGACCAATCCCCCTTCCCGTGGTTCCAATCTTTTTTCTCTTGCGTGCCAATTCAGATACCCTATCCAATAATTTGTGATAGGGCATTACAATATGAGCGTTCTCACTTATGAATAGTCTTCCCTTAACATCTATTCCCCTCTTCTTTAGATTCTCTATCTCTTCCAATAGTGTCTGGGGATCGACGACCAATCCATTTCCGATGATACACTTCTTTCTCTTATGGAGTATTCCAGAAGGGATGAGATGGAAGATAAATTCTTTCTTACCGATGACTACCGTGTGGCCGGCGTTTGCTCCCCCCTGATACCGGGCGATGTAATCTGCTCTCTTCGCTAGAAGGTCAATGAATTTCCCCTTCCCCTCATCCCCGAACTGTGTTCCCACAATAACAATATTCATAAGTTCCTTTCAGTCGTGCTTCAAGCTGCAGGCTATAGGTCGCAGGCTACAAGCTGCAAGTTACAAAATACAAGACACAAGATACAAGAAACAATAACCAAGGGTAAAATTACAAACACCAAATTATCCCGAAGGGATCACTTCGTGACAAACAATATACAATACCAAAATTACAATGATCAAAACAGAAAGAAACAAATCAGAAAATCTGGATATCAGTAGGGAGGGTACCAGGGAATCAGAGTATCAGGTAGACATTGTGCAACATTATTGGTTGAACCATAAATGTTGCAAATAAATCGTTGCAAGAAATTTTAGATGACCTGATAATCTGGTATTCTGCATTCTGAGCACTGCGAAGAATTTAGCCAGCTTGTCCGGCGTCTATTCTACCCACTGATCTGCTGGTATCCTGATATGCTTTTTGACTTGTTTGGAATTTCGGTCATTTGGATTTGGAATTTGTTTGTGATTTTGTATATTGTGATTTGTTATTTGTTTGTATCTTGTTTCTTGGTGTTTGGTTATTAATCGTTATTGTTTCGGGTTTCGGATTTATAGTTTGAAGGTGCCATATTTTTTGAAGTGGGCGGCCAATCCGCCGTCCTTTAATATCTTGATCATGACTTCTACAAGAAGATTAAGAAAGGAGATTTTATCGTTGCCGGAAGGAACTTTGGCTGTGGCTCTTCCCGGGAGCAGGCGCCTTTAGCCATAAAGTATGCTGGAATCTCAGGCATAATTGCCAAATCATTTGCCCGCATCTT
>DRGV01000052.1 GCA_011049955.1 bacterium | reverse complement strand
CCTTGACCCATCCCAGCTTGCACTTGCTGATATAGACTTGACCAAATTTTTCAAATATTTTATCATCCGAGCGCAGGATCTCAAATAATGCTCCCCTTTCATCCTTTAAGATTTTGAGTTTTTTGACTTTTACTCCCTCAATCATCTTACCTTCCTCCTTACAGTCGGAAGTAACAAGTAACAATGAACATTGAACAATGAACAATTAAAAACTATTCTAACATCAAATAGTTTGAATATTGGTAATTGATTATTGGTGATTGTTTGTATCTTATATCTTGGTGTTTGGTTATTACTTTTTCATTTTGCATTGATTTCTAAATTACTTCTATCCTACTTCTATCCCCTAAAGTAAATCTATAGCTCTGGGGCTTGGCCTTGGTTTTGAAGATGGAGACTCCCTTACCGATAAGACTTTCATTTATTCTTCCCGAAATGCTATCGATACTGGTCTCTTCCAAAACAATGCTATGTTCAATCTCACTATTTTTTATTGTCGTTCCCCAGTAGATAGAGGTGAAGGGACCAATATAAGAATTAACTATTTTACTTTTTCTGCCAATGATTGCCGGCCCACGAATGACGCTATTTATTATTTTGGCTCCCTTTTCAATGATCACTCTTCCCGTGACCCTGGAATCCCCATCTACCTTACCCTCAATCTTGGTTTGAATTATTTCCAAGATGAGACGATTGGCTTCTAAGACATCTTCAACCTTACCGGTATCCTTCCACCATCCCTGAATAATGTGAGAACGAACCTTATACTTTTTATCGATTAAATACTGAATGGCATCCGTTATCTCATACTCCTTTCGAAAGCTCGGCTTGATATTATTCACTGCCTCAAAGATATTTTTATCGAACATATAGATTCCTACCAAGGCTAGGTCGCTCTTTGGTCTTTTCGGCTTCTCAGTCAGTCTAACTATCTTTCCCTTCTCCAATTCTGCCACCCCAAACCTCTGAGGCTCCTTCACCCTGGAAAGTAGAATTAAAGCATCGGGCCTTTTTCTTTTGAACTCCCGCACTAAAGAGGTAATTCCCTCCTTAATCAGGTTATCCCCCAAGTACATAACGAAGGGTTCATCTCCAAGATATTCTTGGGATATCTTCACCGCATGAGCCAGTCCCAGTGGTACCTCCTGCTCAATGTAAGTTACTCTTAAGCCCCACTTCTTTCCCGTACTCACTGCCTTCTTTATCTCCTCCTTCGTCTCTCCTACAACAATACCTACATCCTTTATCCCGGCATCAACAATGGCTTCCAATCCATAAAAGAGGACGGGTTTATTAGCAACGGGAATGAGCTGCTTTGCTCCGGTATGGGTGATGGGCCGTAGTCTCGTTCCCCTCCCCCCGCTTAAAACTAAAGCTTTCATATCTCCCTCACTTCATTCAATGCTTTTGCACGTCGCATGTCGCAGGTCGCTGGTCGTTAAAAACGATAAGCGATAAAGCGAAGTGAGCAACGAGCGATAAGCAATCTATGCTCTTTCTCTCCAGTAATTTAATAGATCCTCAAGTGTCTTCTCAAAGGGTATCTCTGGTTTCCAGCCGGTTGCTTCTCTAAACTTCCTACAATCTCCTATTAAGACCGGTACATCCGAGGGTCTCATCCTCTTGGGATCCTTCTTTATCTCTATCTTTTCTTTCGCTAAACTGAGTAAAATATCCAGAACCTCCTTAATCTTATATCCCTTGCCTGAACAGATATTGTAGACCTCCCCCGGCTTCCCCTTCTCTGTAGCCAACCAATAAGCCCGAACCATATCTCTAACATCAGTAAAGTCTCTTATCGCCTCTAAATTTCCTACGGAGATGACCGGTTTCTGTTTTCCCTTCTCAATCCGAGCAATCTGCTTGGCAAAGTCGCTACAGACGAAGACCTCTCCTCGCCGGGGACCAGAATGATTGAATCCTCGGGTGCGAATGATGTTCAAGCTATAACTCTTATAATACTGATAGCCCAATAGATCCTGTCCCACTTTACTTACCGCATAAGGAGATAAGGGTCTCAGGGGATTGGTCTCCTTTATTGGTAGTTCGTCCTCTTTTACCAGGCCATACTCCTCACTGGAACCAGCAATCTGGATTAAAGGATTTATTCCCAACTCCCGCACCGCCTCAAAGACATTGAGTTCCCCAATAATATTAGTAGTTAGTGTTTCTTGGGGAGCATGCCAGGAAGTGGGAACAAAGGACTGAGCAGCAAGATGGAATATTCTCTCCGGTCTTATCTCCTCAATGAGTTTCTTAACGGAAGAGGCATCCCGAATATCACAGCCCATGAGAGCTATCCTATCCTTAATATGCTCTATATTCTCTGTCCTCGATCTCCATCGCTCAATTCCGTAGATCTCGATACCTCCTTTTTCCAATAAGAAATCTGCTAAGTGACTTCCCACAAATCCCGTAATCCCGGTAATCAGTACTCGCATTCTTATCTTCCTACCCCTTGGTATTTGAAACCCAATCTTCGCATCTTCTCTGGGTCATAGATATTCCTTCCATCGATGATGACTGGTGTCTTGAGCAATCTCTTAATTTTTTTCAAGTCCAATTCCTTAAATTCATTCCACTCTGTCAGGATGACCAGACAATCGCTCCCCTTAGCTACTTCATAGGCATCCCGACAGAACTGGACCTTTTTAAAGATTTTTACTGCTTTCACCATGGCCGCGGGATCGAAGGCCTTTATTCTCGCCCCTTCTCTCTGTAAGGCTTTAATAATATCCAGGGAAGGAGCGTATCTTAAATCATCAGTATTAGGTTTAAAAGATAGCCCTAGAATACCAATTGTCTTGTGATTCAGGTTCCAAAGGGTCTTCTCTATCTTCTCTACCATAAGCATCTTCTGGGCTTTATTTATCCTTTCTACTTCTTTCAAAAGGTCGAAATCATATCCCAGTTTATGGGAGATATGCCTAAAAGCAGCCAGGTCTTTTGGAAAACAGAAACCCCCAAAACCTATCCCAGCATTCAAAAAGGTCCTTCCGATCCTCTTATCATAGCCCATTCCCTCTGCTACCTGTAAGACATCTGCTCCTGTTCTCTCACAGAGATTGGCCACGGCATTGATAAAGGATATCTTGGTGGCTAAGAAGGCGTTGGAAGCATGCTTTATTATCTCAGCGCTCTTTATATCTGTGATTATAATAGGCCCTTTTAATGGCTTATATAACTCAGTCATAATCTTTTCTGCCCTTTTGCTCTCTACTCCCAAGACGATCCGGTCAGGATTCATAAAATCATGGATTGCTGAGCCTTCCTTTAAGAACTCTGGGTTGCTTACCACATCAAAGAGAACCTTCTTTCTGTTATTAACCTTAATGGTATGCTTCACCCACTCCCCGGTCTCTACCGGGACGGTACTCTTCTCTACAATGACCTTATAACTCTTCATATTCTTAGCGATCTCTTTAGAGACCGCCTCCACAGAAGAGAGATCCGCTTCTCCTCCCTTTTTGGGTGGGGTACCGACAGCGATGAAGATGACCTTTGCTCTCCTCACCCCTTCTTCTATACCGGTAGTAAAGGATAATCTCTTCTCTTTAACATTTCTCTTGACCAATTCCTCCAGTCCCGGCTCATAGATGGGCATCATCCCCTTCTTCAAGAGTCTGATCTTCTCTTCATCATTATCGACGCAGATGACCCTATTCCCTAAATCAGCAAAACAGGCTCCCGTTACCAGGCCAACATATCCCGAACCTATAACTGCAATATTCATCCCGCACCTCTTATTATATTCATCCCACACCTTTTATATTTACCCAGCACCTTTCTGCTATAGAAAAATACTTCAAAGTAATCGGTGTTGGGTTTAATTTCCTTCCCTTACTTAGAGAGGTGCGGGATTCATTCTGTATGCCTCCATTTAAAATTATAATATAGCATATATACACCTCCTCTGTCAAATTTTATTTAGAGGTCTCTGAAAAAATCTTCAGAGCCCTCTGATTACAATGATTTTTAAAAACGATTACACAGATTTAGCGACGATATTTTAATCTGTGGAATCAAAGATTCCTGATTTTTCAGGAATCTTTTTAGAATGCCCCCATCTCCTTACCCCTCTCAATATCCTTGCGCAATGAGTGTTGCTGGCCTACTTTAAATCCCGAAAGCTCCTTTATATTAAATTGAACCCAGACCTTATGTTCCTCTAACTCAAGGTAGGCCCTCTCCTTATAGCGATAAGAAAAGGTCATCTCCCAGGCGTGGAGATCCCGCCAGAGCTCTACCCCTACATCCCTCAGTTCAAAGCCATGGTCTAAAGGATCCTGTCGGAATCTATTCGATACCGTTAATTTCCACTTTTTCTTTCTATCCAACCAGAACCTCGCTCCACTGAATAGGTCTTGGACATCATTGGGAATACCATCAGCATCAGAACCATGGGTAAATCGGTGACCAAAGTAGAAAGAGGTATACCTATTGGGAACGATCTCAAACCTATTACCCAGATTGGTCATCTTATTCACCCCACCGATACTATATCCTGCGTCAAGATCATATTCCAGCCATTTGGCAGGCCAGAGGTTTAGATCAAGTCTTATCTTATCCCAATGTTTCTCCTCTTTCTTAAAGTCATAGCGGGTAGAAAGTTTCACCTTCAGCCTCTTGGGAGGAAGTTGTAGTCTGAAGGCGGGTTCTACCTGACTCACTCCGGTTCCGGGATCAAAGGAGACATCAGTCGGCTCATGGATATTCTGAGAGTACTTATAGACTATATCATTTTGAAGATACCTGGTAATCCTGGTATTCAACCTTCCGATTCCCTCATAGGTACCCCAGGCAACGCCATCTTCGTTATATTTACTCTTCTGTTCATAGAGGTGTTCAGTGTATCCTCCAGTAACAGAGGCTCCCATCCTGGGTCCCAGATTAATGGGGGTGGTAAGGTGCTGGGTAAGGTCTCCCTTCCAGCCGGTGAACCCCTGAGCCTTAGTATAGAGGCTCGTCGCCTGAACCTTTCCCTTATAGTATAGGGGAAGACGACCGATATTAATATAGCTACTCCCTAAGGTTAATTCGGGAAGTCTCATTTCTTGCTTACCAAATTTCTCGGTACTGGAGTCCCAGGACTCCTTAAGGTGTCCCACACCCCTCATGTAATAGCGGGGCTTGGTCCTGGTCACTGCCCCATAATAATCGAGTTCCCTGGTCACCCGCTCTCTTGCCTCCAGATCAAACTTTCTATTGAACTTATCCACGCTTACATAGTCAACATAGGCCGTAGCATTTGTATATTTAGTCAGAGTATGGGAGTAACGCAGCTGTCCTTTCCACCTCTCAGTAACGGCTCCCGGTTCTCGATAGAACTTACCATCATCGAACTTCTTTATCTCATGCTCCTTAATGTGATAACCATATAGGGCTCCGCTTCCCACATCCTTTCCTTTCCTCGAGATGGTATATTTATAGCCCAATCCCTTCCCCCATCCTGCCCTTCCCAGGTAATCGCCATATAACGTTCCCCGGGAGCGATAGACCCTTCTCCAGGCTTTAGGACGAAAATAGAAGTTATACCTGCTCTTCACTGTCATGCCTCTCTTATTATCATACTCAGGAACAATCACCCATCCATAGGGAACCCCGGTCAGGGAGCGAGTATAGAAGGGGAGATAGGCCAGGGGCATTTTTCCAAGAAAGAAAACGGCATTATATAACCATATCCTATCTTCCAGGCGAACATAGGCCGGGTGAGCCCAGAAATGATAGTGGGGGGAGGGGAGATCACAGGTAGTAAAGGTTGCCCGGGTAAGTTTATATTTATCCTCTTCTAACTTTATCATCTTCTTTCCTTTGAAATACCAGGGATCGGCATAGGTCGATCCCGGAAAACCAGCCACCTTCTTTATCTCCCCTTTCTTCGTCTTTGTGTTGTAGATAACGGAGGTCCCGCTTATCTCTCTTATGCCATCCCAGAGGGAGGCATGCCCCTCGGCAACCGTCTCTCCAGTTTTTATATTCATCTTTATCAGATCCGCCTTCAGGACAGTATACTTCTGGGTCATCTTTACATTGCCAATGGCAACGATAATCCCTTCTTCGCGCAGGTATTCTATATAATCTGCCTCCCAGTAGATGGGCTCCTCCTCTTCCTGGGCCATGGCAGAAGAAGCAAAGAGAATTAAAATAACGATAACAGACAGGATAACTGCTTTAAATCTCATATTCTCACTCATATGGCTTATCGCTTATCGCCCGCTTCGCTTTATCGCCCCTCGTTACACTCGGGACTGGGCGATTCTGAACGAAGTGAAGAATCTCGCTGATCGTTCTTAAGCGACCTGCAACCTGCGATTTGCGACCTGCGTCTATTGACTACTTTGGTATTTTCCTCCCATCACTCAAGAACCTCTCTATTCCCTTATCCGTCAGAGGATGTTTAATTAACCTCTCAAGAACATTGAAAGGAATGGTGACTCCTTCTGCTCCGCATAAAGCCGCCTTCTCTACCTGAAGAGGATTCCTTATGCTGGCCACAATTACCTCTGTTTTGAAGCCATAATTTCCATAGATCTGAACAATCTTCCTTACCACATTCATCCCCTCTTGGCCGACGTCCTCCAATCTCCCCACAAAGAGGAAAGAGTAGGTAGCCCCGGCCTTGGCTGCTAAGAGCGCCTGAGAGGAGGAAAAGATTAAAGTCACTCCAGTCCTTATTCCCTTCTTACTTAAGGATCTAACTGTTTTTAGGCCCTCCAGAGTAGCGGGAGTTTTGATTACCACATTCTTATGGAATTTGGCTAACTTCTCAGCCTCAGAGACGATCCGCTCTGTCTCAGTAGCTACTGGCTCCGCACAAATCGGCCCATCTATTATATTAGTCATCTCTTTGATGAGAACCTCAAGGTCCTTTCCCTCCCTTGCTATTGATGAGGGATTGGTCGTTACTCCGTCGATAATCCCCCATTCTGTAGCCTTCTTAATCTCTTCTATATTGGCAGTATCGAGGAATATCTTCATTCCTCGGATTCTTTCTTTTCTCTCTCTTATTGCGCCTCCGTGGGTCCTTCTTAAGAGCCCCTTCCCCTCCATCTCTTCCAGGTCTCTCCTTATGGTAGAAGGGGAAACCTTCAATGATTTGCTCAACTCTTCCACGCTGACCCTTCCTTGTTCTCTCAAAACCTTCAGTATCTCCTCCTGCCTTTGCTCATTAAACATCCTGAGCCTCCTACTTAATCACGCTCATTTGTGCAGATTTAATAATAAAACATATAATAACATACATAAATCCTATAGTCAAATAAAAATGGGGAAGGCTTTTTCCTTCCCCAGTCTTCAGAAGACTCGATTGTTAAATTGCTTTTATTGCCTCGCTTACAGTATAAAGTGAACCGGTAATGAGAATTATATCTTTACTTTCTGCGTAAGAAATAGCTTGTCTAATCGCTTGAGAGACTTTTTCTTTAATTACTATGGAACCTGAATATTCCTTTGCTATTTCGACTATCTCTTCTGGTTCTACTGCCCGGGGGGTCTGAGGTCTGGTAATGATTATTCGAGAGGCTAAGGGCGCTAACTGGGCTACAATGCCCTTAATATCTTTCTCCTTTAGAATACCCAGAACGAGGATTAACTTTTTATAACTAAAGGAATCCCTAATGGCTTTTTTTAAGGCTTCTGCTCCTGCTACATTGTGAGCGCCATCCAGAATTACCGTTAACCGTTTATCGTGTATCGTGTACCGTTTTATTTCTAAGCGACCGGGCCAGGTAGTTTTGACTAAACCTCTTCTTATCTCTTCTTTGCTAATTTTCACTTTTGGCTGGAGAAGCTCTATTGCTCCTATAGCACAGGCAGCATTCAACAACTGATGCTTACCCAAGAGCGAGATCTTCAGATTTTCATATCTATCATAGATTCCCTGATAGTTAAATTTCTGGTTTCGAAGATGCTGGATGCTGGATGCTGGATGCTGGATTAAACAAGGATCGAGGATCGAGGATCGAGGATCGATTCTTATCTCTTCCCCTATCCTATATAGTCTTGCCTTTCTCTTTCGACAAGTCCCTTCTATTACTCTTAATGTCTCTTCTTTATTCTCCGCAGTAACAACCGGTATTCCACGTTTGATGATTCCACATTTCTCATAAGCAATTTTTCTAAGGCTTCTTCCCAGATGCTCTGTATGCTCAAAGTCCACATTAGTAATTACTGAGACTAAAGGCATAGTAACATTTGTAGCATCCAATCTTCCTCCCATCCCCACCTCTAAGATGGCAAAATCTACTCTTTGCTCTGCAAAATACTTCAAGGCTATGGCAGTAGTTATTTCGAAAAAGGTGGGCTGGAATCGGTGATCGGTGATCAGTGATTTAAGAAAGGAAACCTGTTTTATTAATTCTTTCTTAGAGATTAACCGATTATTGATCCTTATTCTTTCTCTGAAGTCAATTAGGTGGGGAGAGGTATAGAGTCCAACCTTATAGCCCGCCCCTTTCAAGATATAAAAAAGAAAGGCTCCTGTGGAGCCTTTGCCATTCGTCCCTCCAATATGACTGTCTCTTATACACATCT
>DRGV01000051.1 GCA_011049955.1 bacterium | reverse complement strand
GGCCTGAAGGGCCTTGAAAGTAAGGCCATCCCCATAGATGATCACCTCCGCCCTTTGACGCTCCTTGGAAACAATAATCTTAACATGGGCGCTCACCAGTTTTTCGAAATACTTCAAAACATCTGCCATCTTCTCCTGAATATAATTTCTTAGAGGTGCGGTTATTTTCATTCCCCGTCCAGTGATGGTTAGATTCATCCCGCACCTCCTTTATAATTCAATAAGATTCTGTGTTCCATCTAACTCTCGCTTCATCTTATTTTCAAAAGATAACTATGATAGAATCCGATAGGAGGTGCGGGATTCATCCTTTAACCTCCCAATAGTCTCTTTATCGTTAACCAGTTTACCGGTTCGCCCGTTAGCCGGTTGCAAAAACTGGCTGACTGGTTAACTGGCTAACAGGAAAACTTTATTCTAAAGTGAATTTCTCTCCTAGATAGATTTCCCTGGCTTCCTTACTATTCGCTAGCTCCTGAGAGGTGCCAGAGATTAGAATCTCCCCCTCGTACATAATATATGCTCGATCAGTAATGGCCAGGGTTTCTCGGACACTATGATCGGTAATCAGAATTCCAATCCCTTTCTTCTTTAGTTGAAAGATAATCTCTTGAATGTCAGTAATAGCAATGGGGTCGATACCAGTAAATGGCTCATCCAGTAGAATAAAAGAAGGCGTGGTAACCAGGGCTCGGGTAATTTCAACCCTTCTCCTCTCTCCCCCAGAAAGGGTATAGGCCTTGTTTTTAGCCAGATGGGAGATATTAAGTTCTGCTAAAAGTTCTTTCAAACGATTCACTTTTTCTTCCCCACCTAAGTTTAGGGTCTCCAGGATAGCTAGGATATTTTCTTCCACGGTGAGTTTTCTGAAGATAGAGGGCTCCTGGGCAAGGTAGCCAATTCCCTTTCTCGCCCTCTTATACATGGGCAGTCTACTAAGATCGAAGTCATCGATGAGTATCCGGCCCCGATCTGGCTTGACCAATCCCACAATCATATAGAAGGTAGTGGTCTTTCCTGCCCCATTGGGGCCCAGGAGGCCAACGACCTCTCCCTGCCCCACCTCCAGGTTGACATCATCTACCACTCTCCTTTTTTTGTAGCTCTTGACCAGGCCTTGAATCTTTAGGGTCTTCACCCCGCCCCTCCTTTTGTACTCAAACAAATAACTTCTATAAAGAAAAAATCCATTATTTTAAGCTTTTTAATTTCAAGATTATCAATTTTATGAGTGGCGGGGTTCATTCCTTCGCCTCCGGAATAAATTTTACTCTTGCTCTATCTTCAACTATTACCCGATATTCATCAACAAAGAATGTTATCTTATCTCCAGTGATAAGGCTCTCCTTCTCCCTTATCTGAGGATTGCCAGTGAGAATGACCTTCCTCTCTTTATTGAAATAATCTAGTACTTTGCCGGTGGCTACCATATCATCCCTTACTAGTTTCACCCTTCCTGTGGCTCGAAACCTATCTTCTGGAAAAAAGACCTCTAACTTCTTGCCGGTCAGGGTAAAGTTTTCCTTCTTGTTTACCAATCTCGGCTTCCCGGTGGCTATTCCGTACCTTTTATCGTGGTAATATTCTATTCTCTCGCCAGTGAGGACCATCTTCTGTTTCTCATCTTTCATCCAAGCCCGGCCGGTAGCAACGGCCTTATTTTCATCCGGAAAGAACTTCAGCCGATCGCTCTTTAGAGTAGTAGTCCCCCGAACAGCAACTACATGGCCGGTGAAGATTACTACCTCTTTCCCTTTTACCTTAGTATACTCTACCTCATCTGAGGTAATATCCAGGGGGGGGCCTTTCTTTGCCTCTCCCCATGAGGGAGGGGCAAAGAGTATAAAAATCAGGGATAGAAAGATTAATTTACGGTACACTTAGAGCCTCTACCTTTACCTTGACATCCCTCTTTATCTTTGCATTCTTTAAGTCAGAATCTATCTCCAGGCCATAACCCGTAGTTATCCTGTCTGGCTCGGTAATCTTGACGAACTCCTCAGTGACGAACTTTCCCTTCCGGTTTCCTGCAGGGGGTAGGTAATGAAGCTCCTCTGTCTCCAGGCGCGAACCCTTTGTCGAGGTCACAACTACATTTCCCGTAGCCTCCATATTGCTGGTGGCTATGTCAAGAATTCCTCTTCGGGCAGTGAGGATGGAGGCCAGTTCGCCCTCTTCATAGAGGAAGGTCTTGAAATCCTGGATATAGGTTTTTTTGATCTTCTCATAGATCTGGGCGGCAGAGGCCTCCAGCTCCCAGGTCTTCATTCCTCTCTCCGTAGCGATGAGCCTAAAATCCTCTAACTTCTGCTGAGGAACGGGGATCTCATTTGTCGTTTGGGAAAGAGGTGATTTTGAAGTACAGCCCCCCAGGATAAAGACCAAGATAAGCGTTTCTAATAAAATCAGTTTCTTCATTTAAATCACAAGCACTAAGGTAAACAATACTAAAATCCGAAATCCGAAACCAGAAAGCCCAATGCGCTTCGCTGGCATTGGAGAGAGTATAACTATTAAACATTAACCGAACAAATGACTAAATGTTTCAATGACTAAATTTAACATTGGGGAATTTGAGCATTGATTCGTCATTCGGGTTTCGTCATTTCTATAGTTGTTTGGCCTTCAGGATGATGTCTATTGCTTCTCTCACCGCCCCTCTTCCCCCAGAAGCCCGAGTAACATAGTGAACGATGTCTCTGACCTCTTCTACTCCATTTACTGGAGCAAGGGCCAAGCCGGCCTTCTTTAAGGGAGGGATATCTCCTAGGTCGTCGCCGATATAAGCAACCTCTTCATCCTTTAGGCTGTATTTCTTTAGGAGTCTTGAATAGACCTCTATCTTCTTTGAGATATTCTGATAGACTTCTTTTATCTTTAATTCCTTCGCCCTTCTCTCCACCGCTTTAGAGATCCGTCCGCTCACCAATGCTATGATTAGTCCTTTCTGTAAGGCAAGAGCGATTCCCTGGCCGTCCTGGACATAAAAATTCTTTAACTCCTCTCCCTCGCTCCCCAAGATGATGCGACCATCTGTCAATACCCCATCGACATCCATAATGATCATCTTTATCCTTCTTGCTCTCTCCCGTATCTCTTGGGGCATTTCCTTTCTCATTTTCATTTTACATTGAATATTGAACATTTTGCATTGCTCTTTCGCCCTTTCACCGTTTCCCCGATTCTCCGCTTCTCCGTCTCACTTGCCCACTTTCCCACCTGCTCACCTGCCTGCCCCGTAGGCTTGTCCTTCGGGGCTCACTTTCAGGCAATCCCCTCTTTCAGTAGGTCTCTCTCATCGACGATGCCAATGGGACGATTATCCTCATCCACCACTGGTATATTATCGAATTTCTTCTCTTGTAAAATTCTCACCGCCTCTGTGGCCAGCTTCTTCTTGGTGATGGTTGTCGGCTTTTTAGTCATCACTGAAGAGATCTTCTTCTCTAAGAGATTTTTGTCTTTCTGGAGGTGTCTTCTCAGGTCTCCATCAGTAAAGAAGCCGACAAGCTTCCCTTTCTTATCCACAACGCTCACCGCCCCCAGCCTGGTGGAGGTCATGACGAGCAAGGCCTCTTTCACTCTCTTATTCTCATCTATCAAAGGATTCTCCTCTCCTTTTCTCATAACATCTTTTACTCTCAATAATAGCTTCTTCCCAATTACTCCTGCAGGATGGAGCAGGGCAAAGTCGGCCTCCCTGAATCCCTTCTTATCCAAAAGGACAATGGCCAGGGCATCGCCCAGGGCAAGCATAGCGGTAGTGGAGGCAGTGGGTGCTAAGTTGAAGGGACAGGCCTCTTTTTTTACTTTGACATTCAAGACCACATCCGACTCCTTAGCTAAAGAGGAATCCGGGTTCCCAGTTAAGGTAATGAGCTTTAGTCCCAATCTCTTGACCAGGGGTAGGATTCTCTTCATCTCTTCCGTCTCCCCGCTATAGGAGAGAGTAAGGACGACATCTTCTTTCATGACCATCCCCATATCCCCGTGCATCCCCTCTACCGGGTGGACGAAGAAGGCGCTCGTTCCGGTACTCGATAGGGTGCTGGCGATCTTTCGGCCAATTAATCCACTTTTCCCCAGGCCCGTGACGATCACTCTTCCCTTACACTTACTAATTAGCTTTACTGCTTGAGAAAAGTTGTTGTCCAGTTGTTTTATTAAGTCCTTAATGGCTTCTGACTCTATCTCTAATACCTTCTTGGCATCCTCAATACTCATTTTATTGCTCCATTAGTTTAAAAATTTTACGAAATGCGAAACGCGGAATGCGGAACGCGTTAACGCATAAACGCATCAACGCGTAAACGCATAACATTTCTTATCAACTACCTTTCACTATCCTGTCTATCTCTTTTATTTCTCTTAAGAGTTTCGGCACCTCTTCTATCCTCAGCATATTGGGGCCATCGGATAATGCCTTATTCGGGTCGGGATGGGCCTCGAGAAATAGGGCATCTACTCCACAGGCCACCGCTGCTCGGGCAAGATAGGGAACATACTCTCTATTCCCACCAGTTGCCATTCCTCTCCCTCCTGGTAATTGAACACTATGGGTGGCATCGAAGATTACCGGATAGCCGAAGGAGCGCATGATGGGCAGGGATTTCATATCAACCACTAAATTATTATAACCAAAAGTTGTTCCCCTCTCGGTTAATAGAATATTTTTATTCCCTACGGATTCAATCTTCTCAATAACATTCTTCACATCCCAGGGAGCTAAGAACTGTCCCTTCTTAACATTCACCGGTTTTCCCGCCTGGGCCACTGTTAAAACGAAATCTGTTTGGCGGCATAAGAAAGCTGGGATCTGCAGGATGTCTGCTACCTTGCTAACCGCGGGTATATCTGCCCTCTCATGGGCATCGATTAAGAGAGAAATGTTCAACTCTTCCTTTATCTTCCCTAAGATCTCAAGACCCTTCTTTAGGCCTGGGCCACGATAGGACTTGAGCGATGTCCTATTTGCTTTGTCATAGGAAGATTTAAAGATAAAGGGTATATCCAATTCGCTGGTAATTTCTTTTAGTCTCTTTGCTGTTTGAAAGGTCTGCTCTTCTGTTTCAATGACACAGGGCCCAGCAATTAAAACCAGAGGATTATTCCTTCCAATTTTAATATCTCTTACTCTTACTTCCTTAACCATTCCTCACCACCTTGCTACCAGTTAATATCGGTTAATAACGGCTACTGGGATTTTAGATTTATTGATTGTCGATTTGTTGATTGTCATTTCATTTTAGATTTGTTAATTGTCGATTTATTGATTTATCAATCGTCAATCTCCAATTTTCAATCTACAATCTTCAATCTACAATCGTCAATACCCGTCGCCCGTAACCCGTGACTCGTTCCTCCAATCTACAATCGTCAATCACTCAATTACCGATTACTGATTACTGTTTTTGAAGAAGGGCTTTTACTCTTTCTAAATCCCTTGGGGTATCGACGCCGATGGAATCGCATTCTGTTTCCACTACCTTTATCCTATAGCCATTCTCCAGAATACGTAACTGTTCCAGACCCTCTATTTTTTCTAAAGGAGTTGGTTTCATCTGAGCAAGTTTTAATAAAAAATTTTTTCGATAGACATAGAGGCCGAGGTGCTTATAAGCCGTGATCCTAGATCCCCGCCTTTGGCGAGGCTCGCCCCTGGCGGCTGGAT
>DRGV01000050.1 GCA_011049955.1 bacterium | reverse complement strand
TCTTCCTATAATTTTCAAAGTCTGCCGCCAGCCTCTGGAGATGCTTCTTATATTCAGCAGCTAATCTGTGCTCTCTGTCCAATTCATGCTTGAGCTGGACTAATTTTTCCCGGGGCTTCTTTTTTATCTTCTCTTTATCTGACATCTCTTCTTACCTCGTTCCGTCCTGAACCATATGGTTCAGGGCTTCGCTCGGAGTAAGAAAGTATCAGAGTAAGAAAGTAAAAAAGTATTTCTCTGTTGGCTATGCTTTTTTCAATCCTTACTCTCCTACTCTCCTACTTTACTAATTGTGGTATGACTTAAATTTGTTAGAACCTTGCTTACCGTCTCGGCCATGAAATCGACGAGAGAAACGACCTTTGAATATTCCATCCTTCTGGGGCCAATTATTCCCAGGACCCCTACTGGTCTACCATTTATTCTATAAGTAGAGGTTACCAGACTCAGGTCTCTAATCTTTCTACACTTGGTCTCTTTTCCGATTAAGACCCTCACTCCCTCGCTGGGAGTGGATCGGGATAAGACCTCGACCAATAATCTCTTTTCTTCCAAGGCCTGGAAGATAGACTTTGTTCGGGCTAAATCTTTAAACTCCGGTTGTTCAAGGATATTAATCCTCCCTCTAAGATAGAGTTCCTCTGCCCCATCCCAGGTGAAGATCTGGTTCATCAATTCCCAGATTTTAACGCTATAGGTCTTAATTTTTAACTGGTCAGAGATGAATTCTTTAATCCTTTTTAAAGGCAGGTTAGAGAGTCGATCATTAATGAGATTCAGAATTTCCTCCAGTCTTTCTTCGGGAAGGATTTCTTCTGCTTCTATTATCTTGTTCTTGACTAGTCCTGAGCCAGTGATCAGGATACTCAAAATCCTTCCATTCTCCAGGGAAACGAGTTCCAGGTGGTGGAAGATAGACTTTTCTAAGTTGGGGGCAAGAATAAGACCGGTATAGCGGGAAATAAGAGAGAGGACCTGGGAGGTCTCCTCCATTATCTGATCGATCCTATTCATCCTGTCGGAGTACTCCTTCTCGATCCTTGCCTTCTCTTCTAAGGAGAGGTCCTCTCGCTCCATTAAACTATCCACATAGAAGCGGTATCCCTTATCCGTAGGGATTCTTCCTGCCGAGGTATGGGGATGGGCAAGATAACCTAACTCCTCCAAGTCCGCCATACAATTTCTTATGGTAGCAGGAGAGAGGCCGAGTTTATATTTTTTGGCAATACTTCTCGAGCCTACTGGTAGAGCAGTAGCGATGTAGTTATAAACTACGGCCTGTAATATCTTCTTTTTCCTCTCATCAAGCATTCCTGGCTCCTTTAGCACTCATTAAATGAGAGTGCTAATAACAAGTTAGCATAAAAAAAATTGCTTGTCAAGTTTTCTATTCTACTTTAAGAATACTCAGGAAGGCCTCCTGAGGAAGAGAGACTTTTCCAATCTCTTTCATCCTCTTTTTTCCCTTTTTCTGCTTCTCTAAGAGTTTCCTCTTCCTGGTAACATCCCCTCCATATAAGGGAGCGGTGACGTCCTTTCTTAAAGCCTTAACTGTCTCCCGGGCAATTACTTTTCCCCCTATCGCTCCCTGAATGGCAACCGGAAAGAGGTGCTGGGGAATGGCCTCTTTTAATCTTGCTACCAACTCCCGTGCCCGATAATAGGCCTTTTCCTTATGAGTGATGAAGGATAGTCCTTCCACTTTTTCATTATTTAAGAGAATATTAACTTTTACCGAATCAGTCTTTCTATAACCAATATGCTCATAGTCAAAGGAGGCATAACCCCGGGAGACAGATTTTAACTTATCGTAGAAATCGAGTATTATCTCAGATAGGGGAATCTCATAGCTCAAAGAAACGGTATTCTGGTCCAGATATTTGGTATTCCTATATACCCCCCTTCTTCCCTGAACTAACTGCATAATGGGCCCTAAGTATTCGGCTGGGGTAATGATGATTGTCTTAATATAGGGTTCCTGAATCTCTTCAATCTCATTGGGAGAGGGAAGTTTAGAAGGGTTCTCTACCCTTTTGGTTTCACCCTCTTTAGTGGTTACTCTGTAGACTACGCTGGGTGCTGTCGTTATTAGATCCAGATCATACTCCCTTTCCAGTCTCTCCTGGACGATTTCCATATGTAGGAGACCCAAGAATCCGCATCTGAAACCAAGGCCCAAGGCAAGGGAGCTCTCCTCTACAAAACTAAAGGAAGCATCGTTCAGTTTCAGTTTGGCTAAGGCATCCCTCAGTAACCCAAAATCCTCACTTCTTACAGAATAGAGACTGGCGAAGACAAAGGGCTTCACCTCCTTATATCCGGGAAGGGACTTCTGGGCCGGATTTAAAGTGCTGGTAATGGTATCCCCCACCTTGGCATCTCGAAGATCCTTTATATTCGCCGTCAGGTATCCTACTTCGCCTGGAGAGAGCCCTTCCACCTTTCTCATCTCTGGAGAGAAGATCCCTACTTCATTCACTTCAAAATCCCTTCCGGTTCCCATAAGCCGGATCCTATCCCCTGGTTTGACGGAACCCTGAATGACCCTGATGTAGACCACCACCCCTTTATAGGAATCATAGATAGAGTCGAAGATTAGGGCCTGAAGGGGTCTACTAGGTTCTCCCCTTGGCGGAGGGATCCTCTCAACTATTGCTTTTAAAACATCTTCTGTTCCCATTCCCTTCTTCGCGCTGGTAAAGATGGGGTTCTCTAATCCCAGGAGATCTTTTATCTGTTTCTCTGTCTCTTCCGGCTGGGCAGTTTTAAGGTCTATCTTATTTATGATGGGGATGATGGCGAGACTCGCCTGCTTTGCTAGGTAGGCGTTGGCTAAGGTCTGGGCCTGAACCCCCTGACTGGCATCGATGACCAATAAGACTCCTTCACAGGCAGCAAGGGACCTGGAAACCTCATAAGAGAAGTCCACATGGCCCGGGGTATCTATGAGATTTAAGATATAATCCTCATGCTTTAATCTCACCGCCTTGGCCTTTATGGTAATCCCCCTCTCCCTCTCCAGTTCCATCTCATCCAAAACCTGCTCCCTCATCTTTCTGGGGGGAAGGGTTTTGGTAAATTCCAATAATCTATCCGCCAAGGTACTCTTCCCATGGTCGATATGGGCAATGATGGAAAAATTTCTAATCTTTTCAGTATCCATACTTTCCTACTTTTTACTTCTTACTTCTTACTTTTTACTTCTTAAGTAAAGGTTCTATCTTTTGAATGAAGATGGATTCCCAGGTATACTCTCTCAATACCTTTTTAAACATGGGAATGGTGGGCTGTCTTCGATAATACTTAATTATTCCTGAGGCAAGTTCTCTGGGACTCTTCTTTAAGTCAAGATAGTGAACATCTTTCTCTCCTATTTCTTTCAAGGACGGAATGTTGGCACAAGCGACGGGAAGATTGACCAATCCAGATTCCAATAGGGGAATACCGAAGCCTTCCTGGGTGCTGGGGAATAGGAGCATATCACACAATAGATAGAGACTCCTCAGCATAGAGTAACCAACCTTTATTCCCTCCTCATAGAGAAAAATGATCTTTCTCTTCATCCGGGATTTATTCCTTAGGTCTTTCAGTAAGCGATAATACCTCATAGAATCGACGTTATGGGGGTCTGGGGGTCCGGTAATAATCAAAGTACTCCCGAGCTCTTTATTCAACTCCTTAGTAATCTTTATTGCCAGTTCCAGGTTCTTTCTCTTCACCATCCGGGTGGGCAGGAGCATAACCAGGTCTTGATGGAAGAGATTAAATTTTTTAAATATTTTTAAGGCACCTTCATTTAAGTCTAAGAAGCTTCTATGGTCAATCCCGTCAGGGACCACGGTTATCTTCTTGTAATTAATCTGGAAGAGACGGGAAAGCTGCTGCTGGCGCTGGCAAGAGATGGCAACATACCTTACTTTTGGAATGGGCCTGGAGATCATATTCCAGGGATATTTATTCTTGGCCTTCTTTTTATAGATGGGGTCGTTGAAGGTAGCATCGTGACACCAGGCAATAAATCTCTTCTTGGGATGTTCCCTGATGTATTTCTCTAAAGCAGCAGTAAAGGAAAGATTGAAGTGCATAGTCAGAACATTATGGATGATGGTAAGATCGACATTCTTTAACTCTTGGGTTAGTCTTCGGTAAATGCTATCTGTTAATCGGTAGAATTTGGCACTCACCACACCCTTCTCAAGCTCCGTATTTATTCTCTTATTCACCCTTGAGAGGGAATCTGCTCCGGAAATAATGGCTACCGGGATCTTCTTCTGGCATCTCTCACCCCTTCCGGCAACAACCTTCACCTTATAGCCATGCTTGAGCATCTCTTTCGCATGAGCCTCCAAGATGAACTCCACCCCACCGATTATTGGAGGAGAGGAATAATGGACGATGGCAATTCTCGGTTTTGACATGATAAACTCCTTTAAATAGTTATTGTTAGCCGGTTTGCCAGTTAGCCGGTTTGCCAGTTTATTTTTTAGACTTCTTCAGATAGGTAATTAGGCCATTACAAAGTTTAGCAGTTAGTTTGGCTTGAGCATAGACTTTATTGAATTTCTCCTGACCAATATATCCTTGGTCCAAAGCAACATAGAGACAAGACTGAACTTCTGAGCAGGATCTTCTTGAATATCCTAAAAATCTGATGAACTCTAGATTGGATTGACTGTCGAATCCTTCGGCGGTGTTGGACATCGTTGAAACAGAGGCAGCGGTAATCTGATCCCTCAGTCTATAGTCTTTTGAAAATAATTTATCCTTTGTGACTTCATAAACCATTTTCGTTAATTTTCTTGCCGCTTTCCAAGCCTCTATGTCTTCAAATTTCTTTATTACCATTCTTATTCTCTCCCTTCTTTTTAACTGGCTCACGGGTTAACTGGCTCACTGGTTAACTTGTTTCAGATATTTCCATTTCTTCCCAGATTGCTTCCTTAGGCAGCATCTTCCAGACGTTAGAGAGATTTATTCCTAAAGAATAGCATTTTATTACCGTGTTTACTACTTTATGGCCCACGATGACTACCCTTCCTTTGGGATATTTCTTAGTAATCTCTCTTAAAACATGAAGCACCCTTTCATAAAGTTCCAGAATGCTTTCCCCTCCAGGGGGCCTGACGCTTAGGGGCTCTTCTTCCCATCTTCTGTAAAGTTCTTTATGCGCATCTTTAGCCTCTCTCACCAGAAGCCCCTGCCACTTCCCCTGATTAAGTTCATTGAGATTAATATCCTTCTTTATTTTCAATTTGTGCGCTCGGGCAATAATCTTTGCTGTCTCATAAGTCCGGGAGAGTTCGCTGGAATAGATAGCCTTTATTTTCTTTCTTTTCAATTCTTCTGCTATTCCTTTTGCCTGTCTCAGGCCTTTCTCGTTTAATTTTATATCCAGCCAACCCTGAATCCTATTCTCTGAAGTCCAGGCCGTCTGGCCATGGCGTACCAGAATAATCTTGGTCAAGATATCCTCGCTTTGCTCGGAATCTGATTACACAGATTTTAAGAATGATTACGCAGATATATTTGTCGATAACTAATCTGTGTAATCTTGTTTTTAATCAATGTAATCAAAGATTTCTAACTTTTTTAGAAATCTTAAAAAAGGCTTGACAAATGGAGATTTAGTGTGGTATTATTAAATCAACTTTAATGAGAGGAGGGAAAAATGGCAAAGAAGAAAAAGAAAGTTGCAAAGAAAAAACCAGCGAAGAAGAAGGTTGTGAAGAGAAAGAAGAAAAAGGCAAAGAAGAAAAAGAAGAAAAGATAATTAGGCTTAGATAGAGAAAGCCCTCCGATTTACTCGGGGGGCTTTTCTTTTTTTATTGCGTTCTATTTCGCTTCTTCCTTTTCTCCCGATAGGCTTTTACAGTAATCATGGGAGGTCGCTCCACGATCTTCTTCTCAAAGGTTTCAAAGGAATACCTCTTCCCTTTTCTTTTAATGAGCCTCATGCTGGGATTTAATTCTTCTAACATCTTTAGTTTCCACAGATCGCCAGCACGGTTCAGAGCCACCTGGAGGATGGAGAAGGCCATCTTAGATAGTGTGGGGAGGGTATGATTGCGGTGGATGCGCTGATCCAAATCTACCTGGGCAATGGAATTTAAACCAAACTTTTTCCAGATGTCAATCAAGAGTCCTGTTTCTACCCCATAGCCGATAAAGAAGGGAACTTTCTCTAATATCTTCCTTCTTCCGGCATACTCTCCGCTTAAGGGCTGGATAAGTCCCGAGAGATCGGGAAAGAAAAGATTGAAGACAGGACGAAGCATGAGCGCTGTCACCCTCCCTCCTCCAGAAGATTTTAATGTTGTCTCGGCATTCAACTTTATTGGTCTCTCATAGAAGGCCTTGACATAGTTTATCCGGTTATTAGTTAGAAGAGGACCAAGTAATCCATAGACAAACTTGGGATGGATGTTCTTAATGTCGGCATCGAGCCATAGGATGATATCTCCTTTCAGGAGATGGATGCTCTTCCAGAGATTCTCTCCTTTGCCAGAATAGATCCCTTCCTCTTTCAGATAGTCCTCCGCTAAGTAGACATCTGCTCCATATCTCTTGGCAATTTCACAAGTTTTATCTGTTGAGCCAGAATCAATAATGGCCAACTCATCAATTAAGTGATATTTATCCATGAGCTCACTCTTAATCACAATGAGCTCGGTAGCAATGGTCTCCGCCTCGTTCAGTGTGGGAAGGCCTACGCTTATGGTTAGGTTCTTCTTTTTCTTGAGTTTCACCAGTTCCTTGATATCAGAGAACTGGGAGTGATGGAAGGTCCTATTTTTAAACCATTTTTCTACCTTACTCATACTTCTTCCCACCTTTCGATTAAATAGGGCTTCTCCTTCTCAAAAGCCTTGGCTTGAGCCTCAACTACCTTCTCCGCTTCCTTAGAGCTCATCCTCAAGGTCTCCTGGGCAAAGGAGCCGGTCTTGGCAAAATATAATGGGGTAAAGAGATCCAGGATCTCCTTCTCCGAAAGTTCTTTCTCATGGTAAGCACAGGCAAAGTCATAGACAATCCTTGCCCAGAGGTCGAGAGGAAACTTAAAGTTCTTTATTCCTTTGGTATGGGCCAGTTCCCTCACCGCCCGAAAGTTATCCTCAGGCATAATCTCTCTCCAGATGTCGTGGCAATCGGAGTAGTGATGCTGAAGCTGGCCAATCATCCCTTCTACATCTATTAAAAGCGCTTCCGGCTCAGTAGTCTTATAATGGTCATAGATCTTTGTTGGTTTAGAGCCCTTCACCTGCATCCAGTTATACTCATACTTCTCCATTAGGCCAAATAGCGTCCCCACAACTTCTCGGAACATGGGGCCCAATTTCAAGGAAGGCTCTTTGGGATTATGGATTTTTGTTCCCAGGGCCACCTGGCATATCCGATATCCCTTATTTATTGCTTCCGTAGTCATCCAGCTATCGATGCCAAAACGAGCTACATCCCCCATCCAGACATCCTCTATCAGGTAGGCCTTGGCTAAGTCACCGGAGAGGGCGAAATCCCCACCCATGGGCTGTCTGACCCTCAGGCCATATAGTGCTCTGATTAAAGGATAGGTGATATTATTCGATATGGTTCCGTCGTATTTATGGCGCAGATAATAGGGAGTAACATAGTCATACTTCCCACTTAAGACCGGATGGGCCATGAGCTTTATCCAGAGGGGGGTGATGCTTCTTAAATCAGAATCCAGGGTTAGAACGACCTTTGCTCCTAATATCTTGCTTGCTTCGAAGACAGATCTGAAGGCGGTTCCCTTTCCTGGAAGGCCCCTATAGATGAAGACCATCTTATCCACTCCCTTAGGAACCGGGGCAGCGATGATAATCTCCCGGGTATCGTCTAAGGAACCACCGTCAGAGACCAGAATTACTTTCTTATACTTAGGGAAGTACTTGGCTAATCCCTCTGCTACCTGCTGGATAACATAGCCGATGGTATCCTCATCATAGT
>DRGV01000049.1 GCA_011049955.1 bacterium | reverse complement strand
TGACTAAGATGGTAACCGGTGATCGTTGATCGGTGTACGGTAATAAAAGAAGGTTTACGGTTGACGGTTTACCGTTTACGGTTATAAAGAAGTGAACAGTGATACGATTAAGAAGAGGGTTTACAGTTAACGGTAAACAGCGACGAACAAGATGAGGAGCGGGTAAACAGTAAACTAATACCACCTTACAGGAGGTAAAAATGCTTTATCAATTACTCATTCGTTTTAAGGACCTACATATTGTCTTCAATCTCTTTCGCTATATCACAGTACGCGCCGGCCTGGCGGCCTTAACCGCCCTTTTGGCGAGCATTATCTTTGGGCCTTTGATTATCAGGAGATTGAAGAGACTGAAGATTTCTCAGAAACCCGTAGAAGATGAGAGGCACCCTGTTCTCTATCGTCTCCATCGGGAAAAGTCGGGCACCCCTACCATGGGTGGTCTTTTAATCCTGGGAGCCATCCTCCTCGCTTCTCTCTTATGGGCAGATCTTTCGAATAAATTCATCCAGCTCATACTCTTGGCCACTCTCTGGCTGGGGACCCTGGGCTTCATCGACGATCTCTTAAAGATTAAAAAGAAAAGTAGAAAGGGTTTAAGACCACTGGTCAAGTTAGGAGGCCAGATAGTCTTGGGATTTATAATCGGCCTCTATCTCTTTCGCCACCCCCTGATCCCGGAGTATGGGACTTTTCTCACCGTCCCCTTCTTCAAGAACGTCCTGCCTGATCTGGGCTGGCTCTATATCCCCTTTGCCATATTAGTCATCGTGGCCTCCTCCAATGCGGTCAACCTGACCGATGGGCTGGATGGATTGGCTATAGGAAGCCTCCTAATTGCGGGAGGAGCCTTTATTGGGCTTTCTTATGTCACCGGTCATAGCGGGTTGGCGAAATACCTGAATATTTTGTATATATCTGGAGCAGGAGAGCTCACTATATTCTGCTCTGCCTTAGTAGGGGCGGGATTGGGTTTTCTATGGTTTAATACCTATCCTGCCCGGGTGATTATGGGGGATACCGGCTCTCTGGCCCTAGGAGGAGCCCTGGGCACCATCGCCATTCTCATTAAGAAAGAGATCATCCTTTTGATCGTAGGAGGGCTCTTCGTCTTAGAGGCTCTTTCGGTCATCATCCAGGTAGTCTCCTATAAGATACGCAAGAAGAGGGTTTTTCTCATGACCCCTCTCCATCACCACTTCGAACTCTTAGGATGGAAGGAACCGCAGATAGTAACCCGTTTCTGGATCATTGCCATCATCTTTGCCCTTCTAAGCCTGGGAACTTTGAAACTTAGATAATAAAAGGGGGAACAAGGGTGACAAGGGCAGCAAGGGTGACAAGGGTTTAAACCCCTATTACCCCTGTGCCCCCTGTTTCCCCTGTAACCCCTGGGCTGTCTGATTTCTGTGTTCTAAATTGTAAGGTAATTATGGAATTAAGAGGAAAGAGGGTCTTAGTAATTGGAATGGGAAGAGCTGGGGTAGCGGCTGCCAAGCTCCTCGAAACTAAAGAGGTAAGGGTAACCATTACCGACCAAAGAGAAAAAAAAGAACTGAGAGAAGCATTTAAAGGACTTGAGGGGAGAAAAATAGGGATTGAAATTGGCGGCCATCCTTTAGAACTGCTTGAGGATACAGAGTTAATTGTAGCAAGCCCTGGTGTTTCTCCCAATATTCCGTTACTTAAAAGGGCAAAAGAAAAGAGAATCCCCATCATAGGGGAGCTGGAACTCGCTTCCTTTTTCTTAAAAGTACCCATAGTTGCTGTTACCGGAACGAATGGTAAAACAACTACCACTACCCTAATAGGAAAGATACTTAAAAAAGAAGGAAAGATAGTAGCGGTAGCCGGGAATATCGGTTATCCCCTCTCTTCTTGTATAGATAAGGATTATGAACTGATTGTTAGTGAAGTATCAAGTTTTCAGTTAGAGAGGATAAAGACCTTCCATCCCTTCATAAGCATCATGCTCAACATTGCCCCAGACCATTTAGATAGGTATAGAGACCTGAATGAATATATTGGAGTGAAAAATAAAATATTTGTGAATCAAAAGAGAAGTGATTTTGCCATCCTGAACCGGGATGATCCTCACTGCCGAACCCTTTCTCTAAAGGCCAAGAAGTTCTTCTTCAGCCGGGAAGAGTTAGAGTTAGAGGAAGGGGTCTATCTCAAAAAAGAGATGATAATGGCCAACCTATTTGGAAGGTCACAGGAGGTCATCCCTCGAAAAGAGATAGGAATTAAAGGTCTCCATAACCTGGAGAATGCCTTGGCAGTCACCACCGCCTGCCTCATCTTAAAGGTAGGAATTGACAGTATCAGAAGGGGTTTAAGAGAGTTTAAGGGAATTCCCCATAGGATGGAGTTCATTAGGAAGGTTAAGGGAGTGAGGTTCGTCAATGACTCCAAGGCCACTAATGTCTCTAGTGTAATGAAGTCCTTAGCCTCCTTTCCAGAGCCCATTATTCTGATTGCTGGAGGAAGAGATAAGGGACTTGACTACTCCCCCCTATGTCCCCTGGTAAAAGAGAGAGTAAGAGCGCTCGTCCTACTGGGCGAGGCGAAAGAAAAAATCGCTCAAGTCTTTTTTTCCATTAGAAGAATTAAGATGGCAGAAGATATGAAAGAAGCGGTAAATATCGCCTTTAAATTGGCTGAAGAAGGAGATTGTGTCCTTCTCTCCCCAGCCTGTTCGAGTTATGATATGTTTAAAGACTTTGAGGAAAGAGGAGAGGCCTTTAAAGAGGCGGTAAGAAAACTTAAGTAATTCCCAAATCACAAATTACAAATCCCAAACAAATCCCAAATTCAAATTACCAAATGTTCAAAACAAACCGTTTTGGTCATTGTTCGCCTTTGGCGAAATCTCGCCTTTAGCGGATGATTTTGGTCATTATATATTGTTTGTATTGATTCGCCTTTGGCGAAGAAATCTTCGACGTAGCCGAATATTTGGGTGCTTGGAATTTGTAAAATGAGGTAGTAAATGAAGAAAATTTCTTCTCATCTGGGGCTTTTTCTAATAACTCTGGCCCTGATAAGCATAGGAATCATTATGGTCTATAGTGCCAGTGCCATCCTCTCCTTAGATAAGTATAATGATTCCTATTTCTTTTTGAAGCGCCAGCTGGCTTGGGTCTTTCTGGGTCTGGTGGGGATGCTCTTTGCTGCTCGGGTTAACTACCGTGCCCTGCCCAAGCTCTTGAAGCCCGCACTTTTCTTTACTCTTCTCTTACTCATCCTGGTTCTTTTTCCCCAGTTTGGAAAGGAAGTTGCTGGTGCCCGGAGATGGCTAAGGATGGGGGACTTCACTCTTCAGCCCTCAGAGTTGGCCAAGCTCATTCTCATCCTCTATATGGCAGATACCCTTTCCAGAAAGAAAGAGAAGATAAAGAACTTTACCTACGGTTTCCTGCCCCCGCTCATTATCTTGGGAACCATATTTATCCTCATCCTTCTTCAACCAGACTTAGGAACTGCTCTTATAATCCTGGTGGTTATTCTGGGGATGCTCTTTGTTTCTGGAGTGCGCCTGAAACATCTCTTCTTCTTATTCCTCATCACTCTCCCCAGCATTTGGCTTCTCATCAATAAGGTCGGTTATAGAAAGAGGAGGATCTTAGCCTTCCTTGATCCCTGGAGTGATCCCTTGGGTGATGGCTATCAGATCATCCAGTCCCTTATTGCCTTAGGATCGGGAGGGATCCTTGGCCGGGGGCTGGGGGAGGGCACCCAGAAGCTCTTCTACCTTCCTGCCCCCCATACTGACTTCATTTTCGCTATACTGGGTGAGGAGCTGGGATTCTTGGGAGGGATGGCGGTCATCATACTCTTTGGGGCATTCATCTATTTTGGGGCCAGGATTGCCCGCCGCGCTCCGGACCTCTTCGGCAGCCTCTTAGCCCTGGGGATAACCACCTGGATCGGACTACAGGCCATGATCAATATCGGGGTAGCCACAGGAACTCTGCCCACCAAAGGGATACCTCTGCCCTTCATAAGCTTTGGTGGCTCCTCCCTGATCTTCTCTCTAATTGGGGTGGGGTTTCTCCTGAGCATCTCCCTGCGCAGCCATGCACCGTCTGGTGCCTGGCACAGCCACCAGGGGCAGATCTAAAATGAAAGACGAGAAACAATAAATAGAAAAAATCCTAAGCACTAAATCCTACTGGCTTTAATTTCCAATTATCCCTCACCTAAAGGTTCGTGACAAGATTTATCCCGAGCAAATGCGAGGGGCCAATTCCTAATTCCCAATGAGGGAAGGGTAGTTGGGTTAAGGTAAAGGAGTGAGTTTAGTAGTTGGGTAAAGGTTAGGTGTTTTTCTAAAAAGACCAACAACCTAACCTAATAACCCTTCAGATCCCGAGGATCTTCAGGATCCGA
>DRGV01000048.1 GCA_011049955.1 bacterium | reverse complement strand
GGAGATGTGTATAAGAGACAGCTCTAAATCACTCAATACTTTCTTGGCTCTTTCTGCCAAGCTTTCAAATCTCTCTATGGTATAGACCTCTTTGGAGAGTTCTGCCAGGATGGCTGCTTGATAACCAGAGCCGGTTCCCACCTCCAATACCTTCTCATCCCCTTTCAATCCCAGGCACTCGGTCATTAAAGCCACCATGTAGGGCTGGGATATGGTCTGCCCCTCACCAATGGGCAGGGGATGGTCCTCATAGGCGCTATCCAGATACTTTGATAGAACGAACCTGTGCCTGGGGACTTTGGCCATGGTTTCCAAGATTCTCTTATTCTTAATCCCCCGACTGGCGATCTGGGTGGCCACCATGCGTTCCCTTAAATTGGCAAACTCGATCTCGTTCTCCATTTATTTAAAGCTCCAACTATGAATTTCTTTTACTTCTTTTACTATTTCCTTAACCCCGTTAGAAGTCCTCCGATATTTATCGGAGGCAGTCGCCATAAGCGACTTACTTCTAACGGGGCTTACATCCTTAATAGGTTCCTCATTTATTCTTTCCTTGGGGAAGAGATTAAACTCTCTCCCTCGGGGACCTCGAGACCCCTCGGGCCGAGAGGCTAAAGAGTCCAGATGGGTGAGAACAGATTCTCCCAAGGACTTTAGATTATATCCTCCCTCCAGACAAGAGACTATTTTCTTAGAGGATTCTTTCACTAAAGAGGTTAGGGCTCCATAGCCCTGAGAAGTGAGGCCCATTCCTCCCAAAGGGTCATCCCGGTGGGCATCGAATCCTGCGGAAATGAAGGTAATATCCGCTTTGAATTCCTTAGCAATAGGCGAAAGGAGCTCCTTGAGAATATGGATATAATCACCATCCCCACATTCCGGAGGAAGGGGGACATTCACCGTATATCCCCTTCCCTCTCCTTCTCCTATTTCTTTTATATCTCCTGTTCCTGGATAGTGGGGATATTGGTGGATAGAGAAATAGAGCACAGAGGGATCATGCCAGAAAGCCTCCTGGGTTCCATTCCCATGATGGACGTCCCAATCGAGGATCAAGACCTTCTTTAAATGATGTTTATTCTGGGCATATCTTGCCCCCAGGGCGACATTATTGAAGAGACAGAAGCCCATCCCCTGGCTCTTTAGGGCATGATGGCCGGGGGGACGGATGAGGCAGAAGGCACTATCCAGGTTCCCCACTACTCTATCGATGGCACTGAATACTCCGCCTGCTGCCAGGAGAGCCACTTCAAAGGATTCGCTGGATACCGGAGTATCGGAATCTAAAAATCCCCCTCCCCCTTGACAGATCTCCCTTACCTCCTGGATGTAAGAAGGGCTGTGAATATATTCAATCTCTCTTAAGTCTGCTTTTCTGGGTTTAATGAAGGTTAAATATTTAAGAACGTTCTTCTCTTTCAGGAGGCTTAGAATGGCCTCAAGGCGCTTGCTACTCTCTGAATGATTTCCCGTATCATGCTTTAGATATTCATCTGAATAGACCAGACCAACTTTGGAGGGCATATAAATGTCCTATCATTAAGTAACCAGTAACCAGCGAACAGTTTCGCCATAGTTCGGAGTAACGGCCACTTTTAGTGGCCTTGAGTTCGGTGTTCGGTGTATTGTTTTTCTGAATTCCTCATTATCAGGTCGAAGACCTGATTTGTCTCCGAACTCCGAACTGTTAACTGTAAACTCCAAAAAGCCGATTGGCTTTTTGGTTATTCTCCAATTACCATAACGGTAAGATTTCTATTCCTGAGGCCATCGAATTCGGCGAAGAAAATGCTTTGCCACATCCCGAGATGAAGGCTCCCTCCAGTAACGGGAAGGGCAAGGGTGCTACCCAGGAAGGTTGACTTGAGATGGGCATCGGCATTGTTATCTACCCGATTGTGAAGATACTTTCCACCTTTGGGAAAGAGTTTCTCTAACGACTTCTCTATATCCTCTTTCAACCCCGCCTCGTTCTCGTTAATCAGGATGCCGCTTGTGGTATGGCTGACATAGAGGGAGAGAAGCCCGTCCCTAATCCTTGACCTTCCCACAATATCCCGAACCTGAGAAGTAACATTAATTAATTGAGTCCTTTTGCTTGTAGTAATGTTTAAAACTTCCTTATGCGTCCTCACCACCACACCCCTTTTAAAATAAGTTTTATAAACCTTAAAGTATCCCAGAACTTACGAAAGTGGCTTATCTCCTGGCGATAGATAGTCTTTATGGGGATGCTCTTTATCCCGAATCCTCTCTTTCCCGCTTTAATGAGCATCTCAGACTCTACATCATAACGCCGGGAGGTGAGGGTAATTTTTTTCAATACCTTGCTCTTTACCAAGCGATATCCGGATTGACTGTCTGGAATCCTCTGTCTTGCCAAAAGAGAGGTAAGAAAGGAGCCGATCCTGTTAACCGCTAAGCGGTCTCTGGGCATATCTCCTACACTCTCCATCCGGGAACCGACAATGATATCTGCCTGGGGATCCTGAGCGGCCTTTAAGAATCTTGGTATCTCATTCGGATCGTGCTGACCATCGCCATCCATCAAGATTATTTGATCAAATCCTTCTTTTAGGGCATGTTCTAATCCGGTGCGCAGGGTCCTCCCCTTGCCCTCATTCTTCTCATGTTTTAGAACCTTTACCCCGGCTTCTTTTGCTTTTATAAAAGTAGCATCAGTAGACCCATCATCGATGACGATTACTTTTTCAACGTACTTCTGAACACCCTTGATTACCTTAGGAAGGGTCTTCTCAACATTATAGGCCGGAATAATTACGCAAGTTTTCATTCTTTCCTCACTCCATTTGGAAGTAACAAGTAGCAATTAACAAGTAGCAAGTAACAATTATTCATTGTTCAATGTTCACTGTTACTTGTTACTTATGTGGAGGGCCACATCTGATGATAGAGGAACCATTCTTCGGGATGATTTCTGATAAATCTCTCAATTACCTTGAGATACTTCTTCGTAAGATTAAGAATGTCCTTTTCTTTAACGCCCGTGGGCTTGGGTAGAATGGGTTTTTTAAAGGTCAGTTCATATCTGTTGCCTTTTTTGAACATGAAGACTGGAACGATGGCTGCTCCCATTTCCAGGGCAAAGGTAGCCGGACCCCTGGGAACAATGGCCTCTTTGCCAAAGAACTCTACCCTCATTCCTCTTCCTTCCACATCCCAATCCCCGAGCATGGCCACTAGTTCATTATCTTTTAGTGCTTGGAAACATCTCCTTACGGCTACTCCCAAGGGAATGACCTTTACTCCCTTTGCTTCCCGCTGCTTTCGGAAGATGTCTGTGGCTCTTCTCTCCCCATGTCTTAAGGTAACGGCACTTATAGGATAATCTTTTAGGGCCAGGGTAATCGCTCCCAGATCCCAGCTCCCTAAGTGGGCGCTTAAGGCCACCACTCCCTTTCCTTGAGAAAGAGCCTCATCCATATAACGGAGGTCCTTTATTTCAACCCAATCATCAATATTGTCCCTATTTATCTGGGGGGAGTAAAAGAAGTCTACTGCGTAGCCTGAGAATCTGCGGAAGGTGCGGTGGGCCATCCTTCTTATCTCTCTTTCACTCTTTTCCTTCCCCCAGACTACCCTTAGATTAGAGATTAATGCTCTTCTTGTGGGACGAGCAAGGAAGTAGTGGGCATCGGCCATGAGTCGGGTGATTCTGTAACTTAACTCTTTAGGAAGGAGGCGACAGAATATAATCCTCCCTATGTAGTATAGAAAGTATCTCACTAAGGCCAACAAATAGCCCATCAGTTACCCTCGCTCCGCTCGGAATTAGTTGACAAGTCGATAAGTGAATACGTTAATAAGTAAATACGTCGATGCGTTTATGCGTTGATAAGTTGATGCGTTTATGCGTTTATGCGTTAACGCTTTCCGCTTTTCGCATAACGCATTTCATATTTCCTTGTCAACTTGTATCCTTGTTAACTTATATACTGGCTAACTGGCTCACCGGCTAACTATCCAACCATCCAACTATCCAACTATTCTCTTCTACTTTCCTACTCTTATGTAGTAATGGGGTACCTTGAGAAAATCAAAAGTCCGACCAATACAGAGATACCCGCCACGGGCCCTAAAAGAAGGATGCCCAGTGGCTCGGCTGAACTATAGCCAAAAGTTTTGAGCAGAAAACCGAAGAAAAATGCCGATAGGGCAATGGCGAATTTAAGCATCAAGCCCTGCATACCAAAGTACATGGCCTCCCTTCTCGAACCCGTGAGCTTCTCGTCATAATCTACCAAATCAGCAATCATAGCGTTAGGAAGAGCGAATAATGTTGCTATGGGAATGCCGGCCAGGGCCATGAGTATCTGCCCTTGAAGAGCCCGGGAAATTCCGAATGGCCAATGGCCAATGGAAGGGATGAGAAAGAAGGCGGCGCAGAGCAAAGATAAAGAAAGGATAACGGTAAACTTCTTACCCTTCTGGGAAGCAATCCTCTGTATAAGGGGAAAAGACAGGATTACTACTAGTAACGAAGGAGTCACAATTAACCCCACATCTCCTTTGCCAAGTCCCATCAACTCGGTAACGATATAGGGGATCCCCATGGTCAAGAGAGTGAAGGCAAACCAAAAAAGTATATAACCGCCGATGTAATATCTGAAGGGCCTATTCCTAAAGGTTTGAATAACAGATTGGCGAAAAGCAAATTTTGATTTCCTGAGACCTACGTTTCGCTCCCTAACGGCAAGTACCGGGCAATAGAGGAAAACTAAGACCACCATACCTAAGATCTGTCTCTTATACACATCTCCG
>DRGV01000047.1 GCA_011049955.1 bacterium | reverse complement strand
GTCTTATTGAAGGGGAGTAGGGGACTCTCATAATCTACTGGCCCGAACCTCTTCTTCAATGTCTTTAAGGCTTCTTGAAAGAGCCCCAATCTATTGGTAAACATCCCCATTATTAGTTTTACCCCGTTAGAAGTCCTCCGATGTTTACCTCGTTGATAACTTTTATGTCTATGGGGTTTACTCCATAGCAATTTGCAATGATGGCTGTCGGAGGCATCCCACACCTTTTTGGATTCACTCTTGCCCTTGCTTAAAGGTGCGGGATTACTTCTAACGGGGTTAACTGATTTATACTCTTTTACTTTGCCCACTTTTTTCCTTTCTCCTCTCGCAAGATAAGCCTCACTTCGTTTGGCAATCTTCACAGATTAGCACAGATTGACTAAACTGATTAGCACGGATTTAGTAATAAGAATCAGTGCTAATCCGTATCTTTTATTCCGTGCCCATCCGTGTAACTATTCAAATTCCGACGCTTTAGATAGACTAAAAGAAGGGAAATATCTGAGGGGTTTACCCCCGAGATTCTTGATGCCTGACCGATAGAGATAGGCCTTATGCTATTCAGCTTCTCCCTGGATTCAATCCTCAGTCCCTCCAGTCTGGAGTAATCAAAGTCCGAAGGAATTTTCTTCTTTTCAAGCCTCTTAAACCTCTCTATCTGCTCCGATTCCCTCTTGATATAGCCCTCATACTTTAGAGCAATCTCCACTCCTTGGGCAACCTCAGGAGATATTGTCCTCTTGTCTTCGTCAATCTTGACCAAATCCTTATATCTCACCTCGGGCCTCTTAAGAATCTGCGATAGGGAAGTATTCTCTTTTATAGGATCTGTTCCCAGCCTCTTTAAGAGATTATTCACTCTTCTAGTCGGCCGGGCGGGATTCTTCTTCAACCTCTTGATTTCTTCTTCTACTTGAGTATACTTTTTCTGACATCTTCCATAATCCTCGTTGGTGATAAGACCTAACCTGTGACCATACTTCATAAGTCTCTGGTCGGCATTGTCACACCTCAGGATGAGCCGGTACTCTGCTCGGGAAGTGAACATGCGATAGGGTTCTTTCGTTCCCTTGGTCACTAAATCATCGATTAAGACGCCGATATAGGCTTCGGATCTATCGAGAATGAAGGGCTTTTTTTCTCGAATCTTCAATACTGTATTTATCCCAGCCATTAAGCCTTGAGCAGCAGCCTCTTCATATCCCGAGGTTCCGTTTATCTGTCCCGCAAGGAAGAGGTTCTCAATCCTCTTTGTCTTAAGGGAAGGTTTTAGCTGGGTAGGGGGAACGAAGTCATACTCAATGGCATAGCCTGGCTTGGTGATCTCGACCTTCTCCAGACCTTTCATGGTGCGCAGCGTTTCAAGCTGGATTTTTTCAGAAAATCCGGTAAAGAAGCCGTTCACATAGTACTCGGTAGTATCTCTACCCTCTGGCTCTATGAATATCTGATGCCTCTTTTTTTCTGGGAATCGGGCGATCTTCTCCTCAATAGAGGGACAGTATCTCGGTGGAAGGCCCCTTGCTTCACCAGTGATAAGAGGGGAATCCTTTAGATTTTTTTTAATTACTCTGTGGGTAGCATCGTTTGTAAAGGTAAGATAGCAGGGGATTTGCCTGGTTTTGATCTCTTTAGTTGAGAACGAGAGAGGGGGTGGGGGAGAATCTCCAGGTTGCTTGATTAGTTTGGAAAAATCGACCGTTTTTCCCTCAATTCTGGGAGGGGTGCAGGTATTGAGTCTGGCAAGCTTCAAGCCTATTTTTTTCAGGCTATCAGAGAGTCTATCAGCAGGGAACTCTCCCATCCTTCCTGCAGAAAAGGATACTTTACCCATCAAGATTAAGCCTTTTAAGAAGGTTCCTGTTGCTAAGATGACTGCTTTTACCTTATATTCTATGCCTGTCTGGGTTTTAATCCCAATCACCTTCTTACCTTTAACTATGATTTTCTCTACTAATCCCTCTTTTATATCGAGGTCTTTCTCCTTCTCCAGAGTCCTTCTCATGCTTATCCTATAATTCCTTCTATCTGCCTGGGCACGTGGAGCTCTTACCGCTGGCCCTTTCTTAGCATTGAGCATCCGGAACTGAATCCCGGTTTTATCGATATTCCTGGCCATCTCTCCACCTAAGGCATCTATCTCCCGGACGAGATGGCTCTTACCCAATCCTCCGATGGCCGGGTTGCAGGACATATGAGCAATGTTATCCAGGTTTGAGGTTATTAATAAAGTCCTGGCTCCCATCCTCGCTGAGGCCAAAGAGGCCTCAGAACCCGCATGCCCTCCACCGACGACAATAACGTCATATTCTTTCTTATACTTAGCCATAAGCAGGTCCATTGAATTTCTAATATCTAATATCCAATTTCTAACAAAATGTCCAACGTCTAAATATCTAATTTCTAAAAATCTTTTGACATTCTGGCATTAGGTATTAAAAATTTCATTGGGAATTAGGAATTGGTAATTGGAAATTCCCTTATTTTCCTATACAGAACCGAGAGAAAATCTCATCCAGGATGTCCTCAGCTACTGTCTTTCCCGTAATCTCTCCCAGGCTATCCAGGGCTGCCTTGAGATCAACAGAGATAAACTCTGCTGACATATTTTTCTTGATACTCTCTATCATATTCTCCAGGTTTTTCCTTGTTCTCTCCAGAGCATCCTTATGTCGGACATTAGTCACCAGTATTCTATCTGGAGGAGCGACTCCACCTTCGAAAATAAGGTCGATGATCATCCTTTCTAATCTTCCTAATCCCGTCTTCCTTGTCGCCGAGACCTTGATTATGCGGGCGCGCTTTCGCTTGCCCCCGCTACTAAGAAAGCCCGAATAACAAGGTTCTCGAGTGTTAGCGAGAGGCTTCCTTATTATTCTCTCATCATGCAAAATCTTTTTTATCTCATTAACCTCAATGACCTCTGGAAGATCGGTCTTATTTATGACTACAATGACCTTCTTATCCTTGACCTCCTCCATTATTCTGTGGTCCTCTTTCGATAGACGGGTCGCGGCATCCAGGACAAGAAGGATCAGATCCGCTGCTTTCAGAGATCTCCTTGTTCTCTCTACACTCTCCTTCTCCACAATCCCTTCTGCAGTGGTAAGGCCTGCAGTATCGATGATCTTCAGGGGAATCCCGCCGACATTAATGATCTCCTCAATGATATCCCGGGTAGTCCCGGGAATTGAGGTCACAATGGCCCTCTTTTCC